>CACZQQ010000316.1 GCA_902783355.1 uncultured bacterium | reverse complement strand
CTTGCAGGGGAATGGCCGCGCATACTATAAGCATGGCCGCGCATACTATAAGCGCGGGGAAGAGTTTTGCAACAGAAGCCAGACATTATCCCCTCTGGAGTGGCGGCATCTTGGATGAAATGATGCGGAATCGCATCACAAGTCCGGCCTTTTCTTGGGGAATGAGTGCGTATTTCACCTATTTCCGCATGAAAAGCCTTCAGTCCAGTCCGGCCATCAGCTCCAGGGCGCAGTTGCTCGTGATGGCGTCCACGCCGTCCTGCACGAGGCGGCGTGCGGCCTCCATGTCGTCCACGGTCCAGACGCTGATTTCCAGATTTGCCTCGCGCATGGCGCGGTAGAACTTCTCGTCCATGAAGCCGAGGTCGCGGATGCAGTCCACGCCGTCGACGCCAAGTTCCTTCATGATATGCACATAGTGTTCCGCATCATAGAGATATTTCCCCGTCGCGGCATCCTTTTCGAAGCAGGTCAGCCAGAGCGCCTTGTATTCGGGATAGGTCGCCTTGCAGTATTTGATGGCCTCGTTGTGGAATGAGATGACGACGATCTGGCTGGCGGGCACGTTGGCGGCGCGGATCTCCTTCGCCATGGCGTCCACCAGCCTGGGGTCGTCGTGCTTGACCTCGATGTAGAAGAGCTTGCCCGGCTTGAGCACCTTGAGCGCCTCCGCGAGGGTCGGCACCGTCTCGTCGGGATACTTGTCGGCATGGAGGACGGCCTTCAGCTGGCGCAGCTCGGCCAGCGTGTGCTCCTCGACGAGCATCTCCGTGCCGAAGACGCGCTTCGTGTTGCAGTCGTGGGAGCAGACGACGATGCCGTCCTTCGTGAAGTGGATGTCGGTCTCCATGCCGTCGGCGCCGCCGTCCATGGCGTAGCGGAAGGCGGCCAGCGTGTTTTCGGGAGCCTTGGAGGATTCGCCCCTGTGGGAAATGAAGAGGGGGCGTGAAGAAGTCGTTTTCATTGCATTCTCCTGCAAATCAGTATGTTGTTTTGTTTACAAGCATGGCCGTGGCCTGTTCGCGCGACGACTTGGGTGGCGCAGAAACGCGGGATGGCATGTGCTTGAAGCGGGGTTCCGGGTTGATGAATGCCGCGAAGGCGGCCTCGTCGTTCCGTAACCGCGTGTAATTTAGCATGATTCTCAAGGATGTCTTGAAGCGGGCAGGCGATTCCGCCGCGAGAGCGCATGGCGTGTGGCGCGGAACGGATTCCCTGCGCTTCCGCCGGGCGCTTGTCCACGGAATGATGGCGCGGATTGGTCTTATATTAAGGCTGTCGCGCCGGATGGCGCATTTCAAGGCAGCATTGACAACCTGGAGGCAGGCATGGATTTCCTGACATTGGCGAAGGAGCGCTTCTCGCTCCGCAAATACAGTCCGCGTTCCGTGGAGGCGTCGAAGGTGGAGGCCGTCCTGGAGGCGGCCAGGCTGGCGCCCACCGGCTGCAACAACCAGCCGCAGCGCATCCTGCTGGTGGACGACCCCGCCGTCCTGGAGAAGATCCGCCGCTGCACGGCCTACCAGTTCGGCGCGCCTATCACCTTCGTCGTCTGCTACGACACCACCGCCTGCTGGGTCAACCACGAAGGGCACCCCATCGGCGAGACGGACGCCGCCATCGTGACCACGCACATGCAGCTGGAGGCCGTGGAGCAGGGGCTCGGCACATGCTGGGTCGCCAGCTTCGACCACGCCAGGCTTCGGGCGGAGCTGGACATCCCGAAGAACTACTGCCCCGTGGCGCTGCTGCCCATGGGCTATCCCGCCGACGACGCGCATCCCGCGTCCATGCACGCCGCCCGACGCCCCGCCAAGGCCTTCGTGTGGCACAACAGCTTCGGAGGCTGAGGCGCCTACACGCGGGCTTCGGCGAAGTCGATGTCGGTCTGGTCGGTGGAAAGCCCTGCGTACCAGACCACGTCGACGGTCCCGTCCTTTGAGAGGACGGCGGTTGGCAGGCCGAGGGAGAAGGCGGTCATTTCGCGCCACGCGCCGTTGCGGTCCGCCTGCGCGGCCGTCTGGCGGTCGGGCGTCTTGCCGCCCAGTTCCAGCGTCTCGTCGGTGAAGGAGCGCCCCTGGTCTTCCGAGACGCGCAGGACGATCTTCGGCTGCGCGGTGCGGTCCACCACGGGCACGGCGAGACGTCCGTCGGGCAGTTCCACGCCCGGGCCCGCCTGGCCTGGAATGCCTGTGTCGTGCGGCGCCGTCCATGTGCGGCCGCCGTCGGTGGATTCACTCATCGTGATATTGTGGTAGCCGCTCTGGACGTTGTCCCATGTCCAGAAGAAGTCGACGATCTTGCCGCTTTTCAGGACGATGGGGCGCTGGTCCCAATAGAAGATTCGGTTGTCGGGATCGGCGGCGGGCACGGCGACGTGCTCGAAGGTCTTGCCGAGGTCGCGCGTGAACTTCAGCACGGGGAGGTGGCGCCACGGCTCCGTGGATTCGTAGGGCAGGTTCAGCTCGAACTGGAGCATGGCGCGTCCGTCGGGAAGCGGGAGCGTGGCGCCCGTGGTGGGCGTGGGCTGGTTCTGGTAGGGCGTCGTGTCCAGCAGGCGCGGCGGCGTCCAGGTCTCGCCGCCGTCGTCGG
>CACZQQ010000315.1 GCA_902783355.1 uncultured bacterium | reverse complement strand
CTCCGCCTGAAGAAAACCCCGCCTTATATACAATATATAAAAGGAGCAGACGAGGCGGACGCGCTTGAGCGCGTCCCTCCCGCCGCTGAAGTGGACCCAATTTTTTGGACAAAAGATTAAGTCCTAGAAGAAATCTTTTGTTGTTTATGCTGACATAATTATAATAGGAATATATGCCCCCTGCCCGGAACCGCGTCCTTCGCCGCCCCTAATGCGTATTATGCGACGTGATACGGGTGGGGCGTTTTCGGTGCCTTTTCGCGGTCTCCGCGAATCTGCTTGTCTCCTTTATTCCTTTGTGAGCATCTCGTGGACCTTTCTGGCCAGGTCGATCATGCGGTATGGCTTGCGGAGGAAGCCGGCGGCGCCTTCGTCCATGACATTCTGGATTTCCTCCTGCGAGACATATCCGCTGGAGATGAGGACGCGCACATTCGGGTCGAGTTCCTTGAGGATGTAGAAGGCCTCTTCGCCGCCCATGTTGGGCATGAGCATGTCCAGAACGACGAGGTCGATCTTGCCGATATTGGCGCCGTAGATTTCAACGGCCTCCTTGCCGTCTCCGGCCAGCAGGACGTTGTAGCCCAGGCCCAGGAGCATTTCCATGAGGACGTCCCAGATCATGTCTTCGTCGTCGACGACGAGAATGGTCTTGGGTTCGTCTCCGTCGGGACATCTGTAGAGTTCAAGGGCCTCTTCGCTGTCTCCGGCCTGGCAGAGCGGGAAGAGCATGACGGCGTTGGGCTTGTCCGTGAGCGTGGTGTAGAAGAGCCTGCCGCCGTTGGCCAGCGTGGAGCCCATCCATTCAGCGTTGCGGAAGAGCTCCCCCGTGGAGATGCCCTGCTTGACCAGTTCATGGAAGGGGTGGAGGCTGCGCCACCATTCGGCGTGGTCGTACTTGGGCAGCGCGCTTTCCTCGCAGAGCGCCACGACAATGACCTCCTGCGACTGCCCTGCCCCGCCGGCCAGGCCGTCGACGATGGCGGCCATGCTCTTGGGCGGCTGGATGCGCAGTGCGCCCAGGGCCAGCGGTTCGCCTGCTTCGCCGGCGCCGTCATGGCTTCCCAGGACGGTCATCATGGACTCGAACATGTTCTTCAGCTGGTAGGAGTTGCCTTGCATGTAGAGGTTGTCGTCGATGAATTCGGCGATGCCGAGGGCGTCGACGGGCTGTTTCTGCATGACGCGCTTCGTGAGGCTGTGGAGCATGAGGGAGAGGTTGAAGCGGTCCGTCTCCTCTGACTGGGAGAAATGCGTCTTGACCTCGCCCAGCAGGAGGCGGAGGCGCTTGCCTTCGTCGATGACCTTCTCCAGATAGGCCGTGTTGCCGCCGCGGCTCTCCAGCTCGTCCTGGATGAGCTCGTTGTAGTTGTCGGCCATGTTCATGGAATCGTCGATGGCCTGGCAGACGCCCAACAGGAGCGCCCGCAGGTCGTCGTAGCTTTCCGGCAGTTTGACGGCCTTCTTCTGCATCTTCTTAGCATTGTCGTCCATGGCACTCTCCTATTTGGTGAACGGGGCGTCGATGGCGAAGGGGAAGATTCCAAGATCCTGCGGCAGGCGCGCCTCGACGGGCATCTCCGGCCCGTCCGTCCAGCCGCGCCTGAGATAATGGTAGCCGAGGGCGCCGATCATGGCGGCGTTGTCGGTGCAGTATTTGGGCGGCGCCAGGACGAGGCGCAAGCCATGCCTTTCGCAGGCCGCCGCCATCTCGGCGCGCAGGAAGCTGTTGCAGGCGACGCCGCCGCTCAGGCAGACAAGCCGCGCCCTGAAGTGCCGTGCCGCGTCCATCGCCTTCATGACCAGGACCCCCATGACCGCGGCCTGGTAGCTGGCCACCACATCCGCCAGCTCCTGGTCGTTCAGGGTACGGTCTTTCACGGCGTAGAGCAAGGAGGTCTTCACGCCGGAGAAGCTGAAGTCGAAGCGATGCTCCGGCGGGACGGGACGGCCGCCGCCGCCCACAAGCCCGCGGGGGAAGTCGTAGGCCTTCGGGTCGCCGTTCTTGGCGATGCGGTCAATGACGGGGCCGCCCGGATAGCCCAGCCCGAGAATCTTCGCGGCCTTGTCGAGCGCCTCGCCCGCCGCGTCGTCCAGCGTCGTGCCGACGATGCGGGCGCGTCCGTCGGCCGGCAGCAGCACGAGCGCGGTGTGGCCGCCAGAGACGACGGCCGCCAGGAGAGGATAGTTCCCCCTGTCTGCCAGCAGCTCCGGATGGTCGATGAAGGCGCCGTAGAAATGCCCCTCGAAATGGTTGATGCCCACCAGGGGGATCCCTGCGGTGGCGGCCAGCCCCTTGGCGTAGGCGTTGCCGACCAGCAGCGCCGGTATGAGGCCCGGCCGCGCGGTCACCGCCAGCCCGTCCAGATCGCCGACGCCCTTCCCCGCCTGCCGAAGCGCGGCGTCCACGACCGGCGAGATGTTCTTGAGATGCTCGCGGGCCGCCAGCTCGGGAATGACGCCGCCATAGGCGCAGTGCAGCTTGATCTGGCTGCTGATGACGGACGAAAGCACCGTCCCGCCGTCCTGGACGACGGCCGCGGCGGTCTCGTCGCAACTGGATTCGATTCCAAGCGTCAGCATGGTTGTTCCGGCTCCGCCGCCCAGAGGAGCTCCACGGGACGGCAGTCGTCCAAGGTGTCCAGCAGGACGGTTTCAATGCGCTCGATCAGGAAATTCGCGGAGGACATCTCCAGCATGGCCTCCAGGGCCTGCGGCGAGGCGTGGAGGCTCAGGCGCTCCTGTCCGTTCTCGCGATAGGTCACGCGGTAGGCGTTCTCCACGCCGGCCTGCAGGGGGCGTATGGGCACGCGCGGTTGCTGCGCCGTCGGCAGCAGCTCGGCGTCGGCGGCGCGCCTGGAGGCGGTGCCGCCCTTGCGCGCCCCCTTCGAGGAGGAGGGCAGACCGCTTGCGGGCCGCCAGTACTTCGTGCGGCTCGTGCGTTCCGCCGAGGGCAGTGGCATCGGCGGCGCGGGGAAGGGATACCCCGGCAGCGAGGCGCGCGCCTCCGGCGGGACGTCCGGATAGAGGAGCGCCTGCACCTGCGATTCTATCTCCGCAATGTGCCTGAACTCCCCTTCCCGCTTGTCCAGCAGGTCGAGTATTCGGATTTCCTGAAGGATTTCCAAACTACGTCAAAAGGAGGCTCTTATTTCTGTGTGCGGCGGCCGGGCTGAGGAGCTGCGGCTTCCGTGCCATGGGATTCGGGCGCCGCGGGGGGCGTGGGCGCCGCAGGGGCGGGCGCGCTCTCGGCGGGCTTGGCGGCGGCGGGAACGGCAGGCGCGGGCG
>CACZQQ010000314.1 GCA_902783355.1 uncultured bacterium | reverse complement strand
TTCGGGATCCGCGTCGCGGCCGTCGAGGGCCGCGGCGGCGACGGCGCGCTTCTGCGCCTGCATCTGGAGCACCTTCTCTTCGATCGTCCCGCGCGCGACGAGGCGGTAGGCGAAGACGGGGCGGGTCTGGCCGATGCGGTAGGCGCGGTCGATGGCCTGCGCCTCGGCGGCGGGATTCCACCACGGGTCCATGACGAAGACATAGTCGGCGGCGGTCAGGTTGAGGCCGACGCCGCCCGCCTTCAGGCTGATGAGGAAGACCTTGCAGCGGTCGTCCTCCTGGAAGCGGCGCACCTGCTCCGCGCGGTCGGCCGTGCCGCCGTCGAGATAGCTGTATTGGATTCCAGCGGCCTTGACTTCGGTTTCGACAAGGTGGAGGAGACGTGTGAACTGCGAGAAGACAAGCGCCTTGTGGCCGCCCTCCGCCAGCGTGGCCAGCTGCTCCATGAGCAGGCTGATCTTGGCGGAGGGCACGCCGACGCACCCGTCGTTGACGAGGGCGGCGGCGCAGGCGACCTGCCGCAGGCGCAGAAGCGCGGAGAGCATGTTGGCGGTGGCGGCCCCCCGCCCCGCCCGCTCCGCCACGGGCCTCATCGCCGCCTCCGGCGAGAACTCCTGGCGGTAGTACTCCTTCAGTTCCGCATAGAGCTCCGCCTGGCGCCCATCCAGTTCGCACCAAAGGACTTGCTCGCTCTTGGGCGGCAGTTCCGTGGCGACCTGCTCCTTGCGGCGGCGCAGCACGAACGGCGCGACCAGCGCGCGCAGGCGCCGCGAGGCCTCCGGCGAGGCGGCGATGGCGCTCTCGCGACCGAGACGCTCCGCAAACTTGCGGCTGAAGAGTCCCGGATTGAGGAAGGCCAGCTGGCTGAACAGTTCGGCGAGATGGTTCTCGATGGGGGTGCCCGTCATGGCGATGCGATGGGCGGCCCTGAGGGCGCGCGCGGCCTGCGCCGTGGCGCTCTCCGCGTTCTTGATGGCCTGAGCCTCGTCCAGAATGATATAGTCGAACTCCTTGCGCGCCAACGAGATAACATCTCTCCGCAAAGTGCCGTAGGTCGTCAGGAGGACGTCGACGCCCTCCAAATCACGCTCCTCCAGGCTGCGGGCGCCGCCATAGTATTCGCGCCAGCGCAGCTGCGGCGCAAAGGCCTCCAGCTCGCGCTCCCAGTTGAAAAGAAGCGAGCTCGGCAGGACGACCAGCGTGGGGCGCTCTGGATGTGCCTCATGCCGCCACGCCAGAAGCGCCAGCACCTCGATGGTCTTGCCAAGCCCCATGTCGTCGGCGAGAATGCCGCCGAGGCCGGCCGCCTCCATGGCGCGTAGCCAGCCGACGGCCGTCTCCTGATAGGGGCGCAGGACGGCGCGGAAGCCCGACGGCGCGGCGCAGGACGCGGCGGCGGGCAGCTTCTGGAGGCGCTCCAGAACCTGCGCGTAGCGGCCGTCAAGGTCGCGCAGCTGCTCCTCAAGAAGCCCCTTGAGCATGAGCGCCTGCTCCTGACGAAGCCGCACGCCCTCATTCGTGCTCTGGCCGATTTCGACGAGGGCCGTGAAGCGCTCCAGCCACTCCTGCGGCAGGATGCCGACGGTGCCGTCGTCCAGCCGGACGGTGCCGCCGCCCTTGGCGGCCACGCGGAGGAGCTCCGGGAAGGGGACGGGGGCGCCTGTGCCGAAATCGACTTCGGCGCGCACCTCAAGCCAGTCGATGCCGGAGGCGGCGACGGAGAAGCCGCCTTCCACGGGCCGACGGTAGCTCTTCCCCTCGGCGGTGATCTGCCAGCCTGCGAGGACGAGGCGGCGCACGGCGGCGTCCAGCTGCGAAGGCAGCAGCTTCCAGCCGGGGTCCTCGTCGCCGTTCCTGCGCGTGACGAGGCGGAAGCCGCACTGGCGCATCTCCTGACGCAGGCTCTCCTCCTCCTCGGGCATGCGCTCGATGACGCGGCCGGAACCGTCGGCGGCAGGAAAGCGCAGCGGCGCGTCGGGCGCCTCGGCCATGTCGGCCGTGCAGAGCGTGCCTTCGTAGTCGAAGGTAAGGTCGGCCTGGAGCTGCTCCTGCCCAAGATGCTTGAAGCGCGCCGTCGTGATGTAGAGGCGCCCCGTCGGCCGGACGGCTCTTATTTCGCTAACTATCTGCACATCAACATGTTGCAACACTGCGCCCGCCGTGGCGGTCAAGGCGGCGGCCGCCTGGCGGACTTGCGCGCGGGAGAGAAGCGCCGGGGCGGCCAGCCATGGGGCGACGACAGGAAAGCAGGCGCCCAGCTTGATCCGATGGAGTTCGTCGCCGGCGACGACGAGGCCGGCGGCCGTCAGCATCCGCCATTCGGCCTGCGGATGGTCCGCCGACGTGCCGACGAGCGTCATTTCGGCGCGGCAACCGTTGCCAGACGGCTCGAAGGAGACGCGCCACGGGCATCCGGCGGCTGCGTCGCCGGGGACGCGCAGCGGATGGAGGCGCCACGCCCCTTCGGCGGCACGGCAGCTCCAACGCACCTGCGAAACCTCCGCCAGCGCCTCCGCCAGCGCGGCCTGTTCAATGCGCGGCACGCGGAAGCGGTTGCCGCTGCAGCCGGGCGAGCGGTCCGCATGCGGCATGAGCGCCTTCATGAGGCGCTGGTCCGCCTCGGACGGCACCGTCGTCTCCTCCGTGGGGACGAGCGGCCGCAGTTGCCCGCCCGCGACAGGCCGCCACCAGACGTTGACAGTGATCGCCTCCGGCAGAAGTGCCGGCAGCGCAGGAAGTTCCAACTCATAGACAAAGACCGCCGGGCAATCCGCCGCGACGGCGAAGGGATAGTCGCGGCGGCGCGGCTTCACGCGCGGCCCGGCCTTGACGCCGCGCGCCTCCTTCGCCTTCTGCCTCAGATAGCCGTGCTCGTATTCGACGGTCTGCCCGATGGCGTCCGCCTGGATGTCCGCCGCCCTGCCCCGCCGCCGCTTCGGGCGGAGGGGTTCGTAGCGCAGTTCCTGGTCGGCGTCATCGGACATGCGTGGGCTTCAAGGGAATAGCTTCTTCGTGGGCGCGAGCGTGTCGTAGGTGTAGGAGCACCCCAGATGGCGGAGGCCCACCTCGTCGCCGTGGCCGGGCAGATGGGAGAGATGGACGTCGCAGTGGTTGAGCTGCGGCAGGGCCTCCAGGGCGCGCTTGGCGTAGATGTCGCGCGCGGCGGAGACCACCAGCATGATGAGCGTCTCGGAGAGGTTGAGGCTGACGCGCTCGCTCGTGCCCAGCCCGTGCTTGAAGTTGGAGACGGACTCCATGATGTCGGGCAGCAGGAGATGCTGGCCGTCGGGAATTTTCGCCAAATGCTTGGCGGCGTTGAGGATCATGGCGGCGGCAGAGTGCATGAGGCTGGAGTTCTTGCCGGTGATGATCGTGCCGTCCTCCAGCTGGATGGCGGCGCCGCAGTAGATGCCGCCGTCGCCGCGCTGCTGCGCCTCGCAGACGCGGGCCGCCTCGCGCGCCGCCGAGACCACCTTCCTGTCCATCGTGTTCAGGCCCGCCTTCTGGACGACCTCCAGGGCCCGGCGGACCGTCTCCTCGGTGCAGCGCCCCAGATGGAACTCCGCGTCGTACTGGAAGTAGCGGCGGATGATCTCGCCCTCGGCGGCGGCACGCACCGCCGCGTCGTCCACGATGCCGGCGGCGATGCAGTTGACGCCCATGTCGGTGGGGGACTGGTATCCGTCGGAGGAGCCAGTGATGAGGTTGAGGAGGGTCCGCAGGAGCGGGAAGGCCTGCAGGTCGCGGTTGTAGTTGACGGCGGGAATGCCGTAGGCGGCGAAGTGGAAGTTGTCGAGGGCGTTGTTGTCCTTGAGGTCGGCGGTGGCGGACTCGTAGGCGAGATTGACGGGGTGCTCCAACGGCAGGTTCCAGACGGGGAAGGTCTCGAACTTGGCATAGCGGGCGGCGTTGCCGCGGCGGTGCTCGTGGTACATCTGGTTGAGGCAGGTGGCCAGCTTGCCCGAATTCGGCCCAGGTGCAGTCACAACTACTAGAGGACGAGTAACTTGTATATACGGGTTCGTGCCAAAGCCCTCCTCCGTGGCGATCTTGTCGGCCTCGCGCGGATAGCCGTCGATGGAACGGTGCAGATAGACGCTCATGCCGTGGCGCTCCAGGCGCTCCTTGAATTCGGCGGCGGCGGGCTGGCCGCTGAAGCGCGTGATGACGACGGCGGTCACCTCGATGCCGCGTGCGCGCAAATCGTCGATGAGCTTGAGGGCGGCGTTGTCGTAGGTGATGCCGAAGTCGGCGCGGATGCGCTTGTGCTCGATGTCGTCGGCGTGGATGCAGATGATGAGGTCGGCGTCGGTGGCGAGGTTCTGGAGGAGGCGCAGCTTGACGTTGGGATCGAAGCCAGGGAGGACGCGCGCCGCGTGGAAGTCGCCGAGCAGCTTGCCGCCGAACTCGATATAGAGGCGTCCGGCCCCGCCTTCGACGCGCTTGCGGATGGCGGCGGTCTGCGCCTGGAGGTATAAGTCGTTGCTGAAGCCTTGCATAGCTCTTTGAGGTGGGTTTGGTACTATTATTGTATTGTACGAAAAGAAGCGAACAGGAGACCCTGTTCGCTTCCGACGGTTTTCCGGATGGCCTACCGGATAAGATGCGCCGCGCGGCGGCGAGCCTCGCAAGGCTTCACGTAGTATTCGCGGCTACGGAGTTCATCCAGCGTGTTCTCCTTGTCCATCTTCTTGCGGAGATGACGCAGAGCGCGCTCAATCGGATCACCTTTGCGGATCTTGACTTCGGGCATGTTAATCACCTCCTTCTTGCCGTTGAGGGTGGACGCGGATTGGACGGCACCCGCCGCCCGTAAAACACCTTAATGTAAGCCATTCTGCCCCGTTTGCCAGAAGACAGAGGCAGTTTTTACCGTTTGGGAATCACCCATTCGGCGACGGCCTCGCCGCC
>CACZQQ010000313.1 GCA_902783355.1 uncultured bacterium | reverse complement strand
CGCCGCCGAGGCCGGCGGCTCCTCCCTCCTGTCGGCCCTCACGCCCAGCGGCGCCATCCCTGTCGCCCTGACAGTCGAGGCGGACTTCCATCTGCAGAACGACCTCGTGGGGCTCCGTTTCTACATGCAGCAGAAGAAATCGGCCGCCACGCGCCAGCTGATGCTTCTGGCCAGCCTCTGGAACCGCGCCTGCGACATCCACACGGGACGCAAGTTCCAGGCCTATGAATGGGACGAGGGGGACAAGGAGTTCCTCGACTTCATCTATCCGGAGCTGGCCTCCAAGCGGAAAAATGTTAACATATTGCGCTCCAATACGTTAATGCTTACCGCTGAGAAGTTCCAGCAGTGGCGCCGCAGATTCGCCAAGAACATCGGGCGCTTCATCAACCGGGACGACCAGCGGCCGCTGCCGCCCCTGGGCCAGACAAGCCCCGTCGGCCTCGCCTTCCAGCTCACCGACGCAGGATGCGACCCGGAGAAGCAGGCCGGCCAGTCCATCGTGCCCCCAGGCTTCTTCCGCATCAAGGCCCAGCTCATCTTCCCCAACGGCATCCGCAAATATGTCTGGCAGGTGCTGGGGGAGCTTGCGGACGACCCGAACGCGCTCGTCACCCGCGCCGAACTCTTCAAGGCCGAGCTGCCCGTCAAATGGCCGCTCCTGCAGAAGTACTTCAACCGCCCCCTCTCCACCATCAAGAAGGAAAAGGCGCGCGAACTCATCCCCCAGCTCCTCTGCCAGCATCTGGAACTGCTGGAGGACGGCCCCTGCGTCAAGCGCCAGAACAACAACCGGAAGGAGACCGTCTCGCCCGTCATCCAGTTCTCCCTCCAGGACGGCTATTTCCACATCCAGTGCCAGGCCGGCGGCCAGCTCATGCACATCAACAGCGACGACATGGAGGTCACGCAGGACATCCGCCTCGACCGGAACGGACGCCTCGTCATCACGGTCGCCACCGCCGCCAACACCATCACGACCGCCCTCAGCGTCCTGCGCGAACTGGCCAAGCACCCCAACGCCACCGCGACCCCCACCGACGTCCTCTTCCCCGAATGCCTCAACTCCGCCATCTTCCTCGCACAGGCATGGCGCAACATCCCCCAGACCCTCGACAAGAGCGCCGCCCCCGAACTCGACGGCATCTTCGCCGCCAACGGCGTCAGGCCCACCCTCCAGCCGCTCCTGCAGATGTATGACAACACCGCCTTCGTGCACTTCGAGGTGGAATGGGCGGAGACCGACACCGGCACCATCATCGACCGCAAGGTCCTCAACGACGCCATCGCCAACCACGAATCCGTCCTCCAGGACTGCAAGGGGCGCTGGCTGGCCATCGACCCCGAACGCGCCGAGGCCCAGCGGCAGATTCTCATCGACGAAGGCATCCTGGACGAGGAGGGCGGCGGCTCCGCCCTCATGCGGCGCACCGCCCGCGAGACCATCCAGAAGCTGGCCAGGAGCAAGGCCTTCGACATCGCCCCCAACGACGACCAGACGCGCCTCTTCCAGCACCAGCTGCTCACCGAGCCCGTCCCCGAACTGCCAACCCTGCCCGAACATCTGGAGACCCTCCTGCGCAGCTACCAGAAGCAGGGCGTCTCCTTCCTGGCCGACCGCGCCCTCTGCCGCGCGAACCCCATCCTCGCGGACGACATGGGCCTCGGCAAGACCCTCCAGGTGCTGGCCATGCTCGCCCTCTGGAAGAACGCCGGCCTCTCCCAGAAACACCCCTTCAGCGTGCTCATCGTCTGCCCCGCCACCGTCATCGGCGTCTGGTGCGCGCAGGCCCGCGAATTCTGCCCCGAACTCGACGTGATCCCCCTCACGGGAAACGCCGCCAGGCGCCAGAAGACCTTCGACGAACACCCCGACGGCATCCTTGTCACCCACTACGGACTCGTCCGCACGGACAGCCTCATGCTCAAGCAGCGCGAATACGAGTTCATCGTGCTGGACGAGGCGCAGAACATCAAGAACCCGCAGGCGCAGGCGACGCTGGCCGTCAAGATGCTGGACAGCCGCCACCGCCTCGCCCTCACCGGAACCCCCATCGAGAACCGCCTCCAGGACCTCTGGTCCATCATGGACTTCCTCAACCCAGGCTTCCTGGGCGACCTCGCCTACTTCAATTCGAAATACGCCTCCGGCGGCGGCAACGTGGAGGCGCTTGTGGCCAAGATGGCGCCCCTCATGCTGCGGCGCGAAAAGCGCTCCGTGGCGGCCGAACTGCCGCCGCGGACGGTCACCGTCCTGCCCGTCGAGATGACGGAGGGGCAGCGCGCCCTCTACGACCGCGAGCTGGTCATGACGCGCAACGCCGTCAGCGAGGAGGGCGCCTTCGAGATCCTGGCCGCCCTCACGCGGCTGCGCCAGCTCTGCTGCGACCCCGAACTGCGCCTCAAGGAGCGGCACGACTGCGGCTCCGGCAAGCTCGACCTCCTGCTGGACAAGGCCGCCGACCTGCTGGAAAGCGGACACTCCATCCTCGTCTTCTCGCAGTTCGCCCAGATGCTGGAGATCATCCGCCGCGAAATGGCCGCGCGACACATGCCCACCCGCCTCATCACGGGCGACACGCCCGTCGAGGAGCGCGCACGACTCGTCGACCAGTTCAACGACGACCCGCAGGACAGCGTCATGCTCCTCTCCCTCAAGGCCGCCGGCACGGGACTGACACTCACGCGCGCCGACTACGTCTTCCTCTTCGACCCATGGTGGAACCCCGCCGCCGAAAACCAGGCCATCGACCGCACGCACCGCATCGGACAGACGCGACCCGTCTTCGCCTACCGCCTCGTCGCGGAGGATTCCATCGAGGGACGCGTCCTCGAACTCATGCAGCGCAAGCAGGAACTCTTCAATGCCGTCGTCGGCGGCGCCACCGAACAGAGCATCGTCGAACGACTCGACAGGAATGATTTGCTTAAGTTGCTGGAATAGAAGTTGTTATAACAACAAAAGGAAATCCGCCACATGCGAAAGGCCCTCCTTCTTCTCGCCATCGCCCTCCCAAGCCTGCTCTGCCTGGACGCGCTCGCCGAACTTTCCGACGCCGAATGGGCGGCGCTGAAGAAGAGGGCGCTGGAACGCCCGCGCCTCGTCATCTACGACAACGACGGCGACGACGTGAACTACAATCGCGGCGAGCCGACCGTCGAGGGCATCCTGGCCAAACGCACCACATGGCTGCCCAAATATCCCGTCAACACGATGATCTACTGCGTCAACGGCTCCACCTTCCAGATGAAGGTGCCGACCGAAAACGGCGAACTGGCCGACTACGAATGGCCTGCGGACCACAAGTCCGCGCAGGAAGTCGGCAACGTGAACGCCATCGCGTGGCTGGCGAAGCACAACTACGACATCATCCAGATGCAGCTGGATTTCGCACGCGCCCACGGCATCGAGTTCTTCGCGGAGTTCCGCTTCAACGACACCCACGACCATTGCGACCTGCCTGACGTGCCATGCCCCTATTTCCCGCGCTTCAAGCGCGAGCATCCCGAGTTCCTCATCGGCAGCTACGAACATCAGCCGCCATACGCCACATGGACCTCCTACGACTTCACCCACAAGGAGATACGCGACAAGTTCGCGGCGCTTGTCATCGAGGTGGCGGAAAAATACGAGGTGGACGGCATCTTCATCGACTTCTTCCGCTGGCTGGGCATCTTCAAGTCGGTCGGCTGGGGCGGCACCGCCTCCCCCGAAGAGGTCGAAATGCTCAGCGACATGTTCCGCCAGATCCGCAAGGCGACGGAGGCCATCGGCCGCCGCCGCGGCCGCCCTGTCCTGCTCGCCGTCCGATGCGCCGATTCCCCCGAATACTGCCTGGCCAGCGGCTTCGACTGGGAGGGCCTCATGGCCGAAGGCGTCTTCGACATGGTCTTCCCCGCCGGCAACGACCACTTCGAGCCATGGGGCAACAGCGTCGCCCTCTGCCACAAATACGGCGTCAAGTGCTACCCCTCCATCGACATGCCCTCCTTCGACACACATCCGCTCATCCGCACACGCGACGCAAAGGAGGCCTACTGGGCCCGCGAGGCCGCCGCCTACCAGGCCGGCGCCGACGGCATCTTCTACTACAACCTGTTCTCTGAAGGCGTCGTCGCCGCATTGATGCAGCCCGGCTACGGCGCCCTCCACCTCAAGAACAAGCGCTACTACATCTCCCCCCTGTGCTTCAGCGGCTGGATCACCATCGAAGGCACCCTGGCCAACGGCGACAAACTCTGCCGGCTGCCACAGCTCTTCCCTGGCCGCCCCTACACCTTCCAGCCAGGCGCCTCGCAGACCTTCCGCATGGAAATCGGCGACGACCTGGAGGCGCTTCTGCGGGCCGGCGTCCACGTCCGCGCCATGGCCACGGTGGCGGCCGACGGAAACGCCAGCCAGATTGAAATCTCCTCCAACGGCGTCAAATGGCGCTATTGCGGCGACGCGCGGGAAGGCAGGCATCTCTACGAAGTGCCGCCGAAGGCCCTCAAGCCCGGCCTCAACGAAATCCACATCGCCTCAAAGGCGGTCGGCGGCGAGCCTGTCTGGCAGAAGATCATGGCCGGCGACTACCTCCTCAAGGGGGCGAGGCAGCCCCCATGGCGGCGCCTCTTCTACGCAGCCCTCGACAACCGCGACAACGAAGCCATCGTGGACGGCGCCTACCGCATCCGCGACATCGGCGGCGGCACCCCAAATCTCTGCTACCCCATTGACGAAGGCGCCTCGCGCCATGGCGTCACCGTGGCCTTCGAGGCGCGCACGGAGGCCCCCACCAGTCCGCTGGGCGCCATGCTCCGTCTGGCGGCCGCCGGCAAGGTTGAAATCGTCACGCTCCAGCCCGACAAGGCAGGCTTCTTCTACGCAGGCAAGTCCGTCCCCTTGGACACGACCAAGTTCCACCAGTATGTCCTCCACCTTGACAACGAAAAGGCCTCGCTGGAGGCCGACGGCAAGGTGATTCTGGAGGCGCCGGCGGTGATGTCATCCGACGAGCCGGAGGGACGTGTCACAGGCTTCAGCTACAGCCTGCATGGCCTCCACAATAGCAGCCTCATGCTGGGGTCGCTTGCCGACGAGGGCCAGGGAACCTCCTTCTGGCGCAATGTCAGGCTGCGCCACGATGCCAACGACGTCGTCCTCCATGACGTCATGGTGGACATCAACCTGCTTAATGCCGCCGCCGCCCCAAAGGCAGATGTCGTCTGGCAAAAGCAAGAAGACAATGTAACTACTTTATCTG
>CACZQQ010000312.1 GCA_902783355.1 uncultured bacterium | reverse complement strand
TGTCCGATGATGTCCGCCTTGCCGCCCAGATAGCCCTGCAGGATGCCCGCGATGGAGCCGAAGCCCAACGAAAGCACCACGAGGATGAGGCCGAAGTTCAGCGCAAGGCGCAGGCCGTAGAGGATGCGCGCAAGGACATCGCGGCCGGCGCCGTCCAGGCCGAAGGGATGCCCTTTGACGGGACGGAAGGGGTAGCGGGCGGGTTCAAGCTCCACGGTGACGAGGCAGGGGCGCCCTTCCACAGTGATCGTCCGGCTTTCAGGCGCGCCTTCGCCATGACGGAGGGCCTGCCGCTCTGCGTCGAGGCGGCGACGCTCGTCTTCGTCCAGCTGCAGGTAGAGGCGCGCATTCCGGCGAGGGAGTGCCGCGCCCTCTGTGAATGACCACTGGCGCGGCTTGGCGGCGAGGGCGCCCCGCCCGCTTTCGTCGGGCAGGAGGCGCGCACGCAGGACCGCCCGTGGGGCGTCGGCGGCACGCACGGGCGCGAAGACCAGGACGACGGGCGGGAGCGACAGCGGCAAATCCGGTCGTGGCTTCAGGGGAATCGAATGCGCGCCGTCTGCCTTGCCTGCAAGGCGGTCCGAAAGAAGTTCCGAAAGGTCTTCGGGGCATTGCCAGAAGTCGCCGAGCGTCCCGTCCAGGGAGGCAGGCGAAAGGGTTTCCGGCGGCAGGAGGCTCGCCAGGCCCACGAGCCGGCGGATGCGCAATTCCCTGTCCAGGAGGAGGCCGGCCACCTGCGGGAGCGGCGTCAGGCGGACGTGCTCCTGGAGACGTGCCTGGAATTCGCCCGTGGGGACGATGCGGTAGGGGTCGTTCCGCAGGGGCGCCCACAGGACACGCGCGTCTTTGAAGGCGCCGGCGGTTTCAAGGGCGAGATAGTCAGGGCGTGTCATACGTCCGTTGTGGAGGAAGGCGTCTTCTGGGTAGAAACGGCAGAAGGGGAAGTAGTTTTTGCCTTCGTGGCGCAGGAACAGCGGCCGTGAATTGCAGATGAGCTCGGCCCCCAGCGAGAAGACGTAGAGCAGAAGCATTCCCCAAAGCGACCAGCGCGCCCTGCGCAGCGCCCAGAAGCGCCGCAGGCGTTGCCGTGTCATTGGGTTGGGGGTGAAGAGCGACATGGGGGAGGGCTGTTTCGTGCGCCGCACGGGCTCATGGCGGACTGGTTGCTTCCTACGCGCGTCCTTAAAACTGTATTTAGGCATGAAGATCATCCATTGAGCCTTTTTCGGCCGCTGTTGGCCTTCTGGAGGGCGGGACGGATGTCAAGCCTGCGGCCCGCGCGGTTGCCGGCCGCGCGCAGCTCGCCGTCGATTTGGCTGCGGCCCGCGCTGTGCGTGCGCAGATGCGGATACTGCCAGGCGAGGTATTCCTTGAGACGCGTCTTGTCCGCCAGCACGAGGGCCCGCATTTCAGGCCGCTGGTTCTGTTCGCGGAGCTTGGCGCGAAAGCCCTCCAGGAGGCCGAGCCGGAAGTCCTTGAGGGCGCGTTTGCTGGCGATGGTGCGCGCCAGCATCAGGGGGGGCAGGTCGTATTGAGCGCGGCGGAAGGCGGTCTGGATGCAGTCGTGGACGTAGGTGGCCAGCTGGAGGCTGCGCCGTGTCCCGCTCAGGGTGAGGATGTGGCTTGGCCTGCCTGTCTCTAGATCGGGCGCGTATTCGCGGACGGCCATCACGCCGAAGAAATCCTGCAGAAGATTGGCGAGGGCGGCCTCCTCCAGGGAAAGGCGTGGGTGGCATTCGCCGATGCTCACCGTGTAGTGCCGTTCGTCCTCCGGCGTCGGCACGCCGTCTTTGCGCGCCTCCTCCAAGTCGAGGGCGTATTTGGCGGCCAGCTCGCGCGCCTTGAGAAGCGCGGATTCCGCCTCATGCGGATTCGTGCTGCCGGAAAGGGAGAGCAGCTTGCGCAGCCTGACCATCAGGCGGGCCTCCCCACTGCGGGCGCCTTCGGCCTCCGCGGCGTCGTCGGAGAGGTCGCCGTCGGCGTAGACAAGCTGGTCGATCAGGGGAAAGTCGCCCGAGGCCTCGGGGCGCGCGCCAAGGAGATGACACATCCGGCGGAAGCATGGCCCGTGGTCCGCCTCCTGGATTTCGGGGTGGAGTTCCGCCTTGAGCTGGTGCGCCATCTCATGCCGGAGCACGTCGCGCACGGCATACCACGGATGCCGTGCGATGAGGTCGCGCTTCAGGGAGATGACACGTTTCAGGCCGCCCTGCCACATGCCCCAGGGGCGCATTTCGTCGCGGATCTCGAAGAGGGGCGCCCTCAAGCGTCCGCGCATCTCCTGCGGCAGGCGCTCCAGCGCGAAATCCCACTCCGTGCGCAGCGCGTTGGCCAGAATCGTGTCGTAGTGGTAGACGGCCATCAGGCTTTGCGGGCTGCCTCCAGCTCGTTGAGGCGCTTTGTCAGCTCCTTGACCTGCGCCATCAGGTCGTCGATGTGCTTTGTGAGCATGCGTTCGCGGGCGAAGGTGCGGCGGTCCCGCGCAGGGGAGCCGATGAGTACGGAGCCCGGCAGCGTGTCCTTGGTGAGGCCGGACTTGGCCATGGCCACGGTGCCGTCGCCGATGCGCAGGTGCCCCGAGACCCCCACCTGGCCCGCCAGCACGACGCCGTTGCCGATGTGCGTGCTGCCGGCGACGCCGACCTGCGCCACAAGGATGCACGCGCGCCCGATCTCCACGTTGTGGGCGACCTGCACCAGATTGTCGATCTTGGTGCCGCTGCGGATCCACGTGCGGCCGAAGCGCGCGCGGTCCACGCAGGAATTGGCCCCGATCTCCACGTCGTCGTCGATCTGCACGATGCCCACCTGCGGAATCTTCTCGTGCCCCATGAGGGTGGGCTTGTAGCCGAAGCCGTCCGCGCCGACGACGACGCCTGGGTGGAGGATGACGCGGTTGCCCAAAATGCAGCGTTCGCGGATGGTCACGTTGGGATACAGGTGGCAGTCGTCGCCGATGACGGTCTCCCTCCCGACGTAGCAGTTGGCCTGGATGATGGTGTTCTCGCCGATGACGGCGCCCGCGTCGACGACGGCGCAGGCGCCGACATGCGCGGTGGCAGGGACGGTGGCGGTCGGGTCGATGGAGGCGGTCGGATGCACGCCGGGGGCGTAGTTCATCGGCGGCGGCGTGAAGGCCAGCACGACCTGCGTGAAGGCGTCCGACGGCGCGTTGCAGACGATCCAGGCGCGCCCTTCCGGCGGCTCCTCCGCGTAGTCCGGCGGCACAAGCACCACGCCTGCGCGGCTGGGCTTCACCTGCTCGCGGTACTTCTCATTCCCCAGGAAGGAGACATCGGTCTCGGTGGCCTCGGAGAGGGAGGCCACGCCCTGGAGGGCGTTCGCGCAGACGCCCACCAGGCGTCCGGAGACCAGTTCGGCGATTTCCTGTGCGCTTTTAGTGATCAGCATGGAAGAAGGCTCCTTGAAGGTTGGAATGGAGAGAAAGGATGGAGCTACTGCCTGGCGGCCTGCGCCGCCGCCTGCGCGGCCTTGGCCTCCTCTTCGGCCTGCTTCCGCAAGGCGTCCAGCCGAGTCTGCGCATCCGCCTTTTCCTTCTCGTGGCCCGCGTTGATGACCTGGACCAGGTCGTCCGTGAATTCGGCTTCCTTGGGGTAGGTGATGACGACGGGAATGCGGCTCAGGGACTTGCCGGAGACCTCCAGCACCAGCGTGTAGCCATGGGCGGCGGCGTACTGGCGCGCCTGCGCCAGCAGGTCCTCCGCCAGGGCGTTCGTGACGGACTGCTGCTTGGCCTCGATTTCGCGCATTCCGTTGTCGCGGAACTCCATGATCTCCTCCTGCTTCTGCTGGAGGCGCGTCTCCAGAAGCTTCACGCGGCTGGCGGCCGCGGTGCGCGCCTCCGCGGAGAGGAGCTCGTTCTCCGTGTCCGCCTTGGCCTTCTGGTACTCCTGGAGGCTGGCCTGGTACTCCTTGCGGTAGATGTCCATCGCGTCCACAAAGCTCTTGCGCTGGTTCTCGAAGTTGATGTTCTCGTTGACTGTCTTGTAGTAGCTGTTGAAGACCGTCTCCATGTTGACATAGCCGGTCTTTTCGGCGGCGGCGAGGGTGAGCGCCAGCAGGGCGCACAGAAGGGTTGCGACAAGTTTCTTCATGGTGGGCTTCTCCTTGGGTTGTTCTGTTTCAGGGAAAGGCTATCGGATGTCGAGGCCGATGTCGATGGCGGTGGCGGAGTGCGTCAGGGCGCCGGACGAGACGAAGTCAAGGCCGAGGTTGCGCAGCGACGGCAGACGCTCCAGGGTGATGTTGCCGGAGGCCTCCGTGCGGGCGCGCCCCCCGATGAGACGGATGGCCTCGGCCATCTGCTCGTTGGACATGTTGTCCAGCAGGATGTACTCCACGCCGGCCTCCGCCGCCAGGCGCACGTCCTCCAGGTTGTCCGCCTCCACCTCGATCTCCAGGCTGGGGTATTTCTGGCGGCATTGCTGGACGGCGCGCCGGATGGCGTCGGGCCCCGTGAGCCGTGCTAGTGCTAAATGATTGTCTTTCAACATGATACGGTCGTAGAGACCAAGGCGGTGGTTGGCGCCGCCGCCCATCAGCACGGCGTATTTCTCGAAGAGGCGCAGCCCCGGCGTCGTCTTGCGCGTGTCCAGCAGGACGGTCTTGCTGTCGCCCAGGGCCTCCACATAGCGGCGCGTCATGGTGGCAATGCCTGAAAGGCGTTGCAGGAGGTTGAGGGCGGTCCGCTCTCCCGTCAGGATGGCGCGCGCGTTGCCGCTGGCCACCGCGATGACCTCGCCCGCCTGCGCGGGCTGCCCGTCCGCCACCTTCGTCTGGAAGTCCACGTCCGCGGAAAGCTCCCCGTAGAGGATCTTCAGGACGGGCATGCCCGCGACAATGCAGGGCTTGCGGGGGACGAACGAGGCGGTGACGGTCTGTTCGGGCGGCACGATGGCCAGCGTGGAGGCGTCGCCGGAGCCGACGTCCTCGGCAATGGCGCGCTGGCAGAGGTCGCGGATGACGGATTCGGTCAGGTAGGCGGGCAGTGGCATAAAGGGGCTCGCGGAGGCCGCATGCGGCGGCAGGCGAGAAATCCTATGGGGTTTGGGATGTGTTTTTCGAGAGTTGGACAATGAGAATGACGGCCATGACGGCCAGAAACTGGAGCGTGACCAGCACTGCTCCGAAGGGCGGCA
>CACZQQ010000311.1 GCA_902783355.1 uncultured bacterium | reverse complement strand
GGGGGAAAACTGGGCAGGCGTACCTCACCAAGGCAGGCAGGCTGCCCTGCAAGTACGTCATCCATACGCCTGGGCCAGTATATCGCGACGGGCGGCACGGCGAGCCTGAATTGCTTGCCAGCTGCTACGAGAACAGCCTCCGTCGCGCCGAGGAGATGGGCTGCGCAAGCATTGCATTCCCCTGCATATCGACTGGCGTCTATGGCTACCCCAAGGAGGAAGCCGCGCGGATTGCCGTCAGAAGCGTCCAGTCGTTTTCGCCAGTTTCGCTCCAGAAAGTTGTATTCTGCTGCTTTGAGGCAGGCGACGAGGCAATCTACAAACGCATTCTGAACAAAAAGGGCTGACCTGCTCCCTGCAAGGTTTCGCCTGTCGTTCTTCTTGGAACCACGGAATGCACGGAACACGCGGAAAAAACGTCACGGGAGGCCCAGGCGCCTTTTGTGCAATGCGTGTGCAGTTTTCCCTTCCGTGTGATTCCGTGTATTCCGTGGTAAAAAAAGGAAATTTCCCAGCGCTTCAGAAGACCTTCGTGCTGGAGTTGGGCTTGGCGAAGGGGCCGGGCAGGAGGTGGACGCCCCTGTGTGCGCCGTTGTAGTCGCGGTCGAAGACGATGTCCGTGCCGTCGGGGTTCTCGAAGCGCTGCTCCGGCTCGAAGGCCTTGCCCAGCGTGTCGCTGCTGACCATCTCCGCGCGGAAGTCGCCTAAGAGCTCATAGAGGTTGGTGTCGAGGTAGCAGCCGCCCTCGCTCTCACGCAGCGCGACCGACACGTCTCCGGCGGCGTCCACCAGATTGTGCCGCTCCTTCGCCCACGGCTTTGCGCCATTGAGGTAGACGTTGCCTGCGGCCCAGACGGGCAGGTGGCGGAAATGCGCCGGCTCCAGCTTCCCCATGTCGGGGGTCTCCGTCTCCATGTCGAACTGCGCGATCCACTCCTCGTAGGTGGGATATTCGTCCCACACGTGGTTGCCGACTTCGCGGTTCTCCGGGCGGCCGTCCTTGTCGCTCTTGCTGAGCGTGGCGGGATCGTCCGGCACCCACTTCTGCACGAAGATGTTGTTGTAGAAGCGGTCGTCTCCGTGCAGAATCGTCATGAAGCCCATGACTTCCGTGCGGTGCGGGATGTGGTAGGGCGTGTAGCGGGCGCGGTTGATGCCTTCGACCGGATGGGCCGTCCCCGCGTCGATGGAGGTGAACGAGCCGCAGACCAGGTTGTGGACGAGGGCCACGCCCTGGGTGGCGATGCGCAGCGAGACCTTGGAGAGGAGGATGTTGTTGTCGATCAGGGTGGGGCCGTGGCCGACCTCGACGAAGATGTCCTGATGCACCGCCTCGCCGCCCTTGAGCTGCTTGGCGTGGGGAGGCATCTGGTTGTCGTGGAAGAGGTTCTGCGTGATGCGTGTGCCCTGCGCCTCCCAGTCGCACCAGATGCCCATCAGGCAATGGTGGATGTGGTTCCGCCGGAAGGTCACGTCGATGGGCGCGTGCATCTTGATGCCGGCGATTTCGGCGCCGCCCAGCTCCGCCATGGCGTTGATGTGGTGGATGTGGTTGTCCTCGATGAGGCTGAAGACGCCGCCCATGCGGCCGATGATGCCGCCCTGCTCGCAGTGGTGGATGTGGCATCGGCGGACGATGTGGCTGCCGACATTCTCCTTCAGCCAGCCGTGGTACTGGCCGCGGCAGACCGCGTCGCGCTCCATCTGGGTCGCGCTCTTCACATGCTTGACGGTGAAGTAGTGGTCGTTGTCGGGGTCCTTGTATTTGCCGAGGCCGATGCCGGAGCACTTGCTGTGGCTGATTTCGCAGTCCTCGATGATCCACCCCTTCGACCAGTGCGGGCCGATCATGGCGTCCTGGTAGGCGGCGGGCGGCGCCCACGTGGTGGCGGCCTTGCAGATGCGGAAGCCGCTCACGGTGATGTAGCCGACGCCGGTCGCCGACGGCGTGAAGCACTCGCGGCGCACGTTGATCTCGACCTTCTCGCGGTTCGGGTCCCTGCCTTGGAAGTTGGCATAGACGACCGTCTCGGTGCCGTCCTGCTCCGCATACCACTTGCAGCGGGACTTCTCCGGCTCCCATGAGCATTCGTAGATTTCGCCGCGGAGGCATTCGTCGATGTCGCCCGCCTCGTAGAGCGCCTCGTCGTTCAGATAGACGGCGGCGGTGTGCTTGCTTCTGGCCGCGAAGTACCAGTCGCCGTACACGTAGGTCGTGAAGGGGTTGTAGGCGCCGAAGATGCTGTTCGGCACGCGGGCGACCCACACGTCGCCCTTGAAATGTGCCCAGTCTGTGACTTCCTCCGCGCCAGTGATGACCGCGCCAAGCGGCTCGATGCTGCGGTAGGTGATCCGGCTGTCGGCGGTGCCGCCGTGCTTCGGGTCGACGTATTCGCGGTAGATGCCAGGCGCGACCAGCACGGTGTCGCCCGGCTGGGCAATCTGAGCCGCGTCGCGGATGCTGCGGAATGGCCTCTCCTGCGTCCCGTTGCCGTCACGCCCTGCATTGATATCCACGTGGATTGTCATCTCTTCGCTCCTGTTGATGGTGTCTCTGTTGACTGTCCCGTGAATAGTTTAACATGCCTTTCAGGAATATCAACTTGAAAGGGGGATTTTGTCTTGTGTCGCTGTTCTCCGCCGCCACCCAATCTTGTCACCGTTTCGGCGTGGAAATCCGTTCCGCGGGATGTCAAAAACAGCCGTTTGAAAACGCGAAATGGCCGTAAAGGGCCCTGGAAGGCCCGTACGCGAAGCCTAGTTGCTTTCGTGGATATATATCCATGGGCCGCAAAAACCGCGCGTAGAGGCCATTTGCGGGGCCTTTGGCTGGCGAAACGCCGTCCAGGGCGGCCGTCCTGAGTGCACGGCCCGTGGCCGTGCGCAATCCGTGGCCGTGCACAATTCGTGGCGGAATGCAGGAAGTTTTGCAAAAGCCCTATGGCGCGCCCATCCCCCAAACGGGCTTATCTGCAAAAACTAAAGCATTGGGGGATTTTCGTAACAGAAACGGCGGTTTAGGTGCTTGCAGAAGTGTAAGGCAATGTTAAAATATGTGGCAAGTCAAGCCGCCGTCTGGCGGGCTGGACAGGAAGCCTGAACATTCCCTGCGGAGACTCTGTGAACCTTTCCATCCAAGCAGTTGGATACAACACCGAGCCCATGAAGGGCGACTACGTCGTCCAGAGCTATGGCGTCGGCCTCTATGTCTGCGGGCTGAAACGGACGCGGCGGCTCATGCCGGACGGTCACGAGACCTTCCTGCCGGGCTTCGGAACCGAGGCACCGGCCCTGCGGCTCTTCGTGCCGGGGATGCACCACTTCTTCGAATACGAGGATCCGCGCGAGAACTGGTGGGTGGTGCTGAAGGAGCCCGCGCCCTTCGCCTTCGACAAGGCACTCCATCAGACGGTCTGGTTTGAAGAAGGCTACACCTTCCCGATCCCGTCGGCCGTTGTCTTGGAGAAGGCGGAGGTTCCCGCCCTGCGGCTGGCCTTTTCGCAGGTGCAGGAAAAGTACCTGAGCGGCCTCCCGCACAATCTCGCCGAGGCGGAGCTGCTGCTGGCCGGCGTCCTCGCGCGCTTCCTGCAGCAGAAGAAGGAGGCCGCCGTCCCGCCCGACGACAGCATTTCGGAGAGGCTGCGCAAGCTCATCGACAACGACACGCAGTGGAAGCACTCCCTTGACGAACTGTGCGCGCAGGTCGGCATCGGCCGCGACCGCGGCCGCAAATGCTTCTTTGAGCGCTACAGCATCCTGCCGGGGGACTACCGCATCAAGCGCCGACTGGCGATGATTCTCAATCTTCTCAACTCCACGGACATCAGCATCAAGGAGATTGCCTACCGCTGCGGCATAAGCCACGAGGCCTACCTCAGTGCGTTGGTACGCAAGCATTTCCAGCTCTCGCCGCAGCAGTTGCGCCGAAAATACGGCCAGATGAAGCTGTCGTGACGATTGCGCCCCTTTTGTTTTTTCAAAGTTCGACGCGTGTCCATCGGGAGGGGTAAACGAAAGGATGCCCCCTGCGCAACAACAACCCGCAAAACGGAGACCTCCACATGAAGAAATTCCACTTCACCCTGATTGAACTGCTCGTCGTCATCGCCATCATCGCCATCCT
>CACZQQ010000310.1 GCA_902783355.1 uncultured bacterium | reverse complement strand
CCGATTTTCTTCTCGCAAGTCCTTTTGATTGGACTTCACGTAAGTATAATCACTTTTTTGCAAAAAACAAGGGCGCGGATGTTTTTTTTTTTGAGCGCCGTCGGGCCTGTTCAATCGGAGGCGAGGAGCTCGTCCTTCTGGAGGGCGTCGGGGTCGCTGACCTGGAAGTAGGTCTGCAGGCGCTTTTCGGAGGCGAAGGGCGTGAAGCGCAGATGGAAGCGCTGGCTGCGCCCGAAGCGGACGAAGGCCGTCGCGACAATCGTCTCCCGGCCTTCAGGCTGCAGGGGGACGGAGGTGTCGATGACGGCGATGGCCCTGTCGAGTCGCGTCAGGTTGTCCATGTTGAGGGGTCGCAGGACGGGCGTGTCGGCGGCGGCGACCTCGTCCTGCGGCTGTCCGGCCGCGTAGGCGTAGACGACGGGGCCGCGCATGACGGCGGCCTTGCCGCGTTGCGCCGCCGTCCCCGCGACCAGGCGGATGGGCATCTGGAAGCGGATCTTGACGGCGGTGGTGCCGTGCCACTGGCGTTCGGCGCGGAACCAGCCGTGGTAGCCGACGTCGTAGTGCTCGTCGCCTACCTCGACGGTGGCGGCGGGGCACCATGAGGGCATGCGCAGATAGAGGGTGAAGAGGCCCTCGGAGGTCACATGGAGGACGACCTCCTCGCCGAAGGGGTAGTCGGTCTCCTGGACGATGGTGGCCTGTTCGGTGGCGAGGGTCGAGGGGGTGTAGAGGTTGACGGCGATGCCGTCGGGAGCGTGGAGGTAGATGCTGTCCGGCAGTTCGAACATCATGCGGCGCAGGTTGTTGGGGCAGCAGTATGTCTCGTGGTCGTACCACTGGCCCGGCTCGTCGAAGGGGATGAAGTAGCGCTGCTGGAGGCCGTCATGGGACTGGGCGCCCCAGAAGGCGTTGTACATGACGCGCTCGAAGAGGTCGCCGTAGCGGCTCTGCGCGTCGAAGGCCATCATCTTGGCGGTGCAGCGCAGGAGGTAGGCGGAGACGCAGGTTTCGCCCCATTGTCCAAGCCCCATCTGGGACTTGTCCCAGACCTCGCCCCAGAAGCGGCCGCCGGAGCAGCTGCCGCTGATGGAGGCGTAGCCGCCCTCGAAGACGCGGCGGTAGAGCTCGCGCGTGCCCGCCAGAAGCGCCTCGCCGCGCTCGCCCGTCAGCTCCATGTATTGCAGCTGCGCCAGGCAGCGCGCAATCCACGAGTAGACGTGCTGCGTGCCGTTGCAGGGCATGATGGTGTCGTAGACGTCGTGGCCTTCCGTGATCTTGAAGGTGTCGCGGCAGTAGTCGAGGAAGCGTGTCTCTCCCGTCTCCTGGAAGAGCATGAGGAAGGCGGTCTCCAGGCCGATGTTCACGCCGCTTCCGCGGCCGATGAGATGGTCGGCGACGCGGACGGCGGCCTCAAGGGAGGCCTTCTCGCCGAAATGGCGGTGGTCCAGCACGAGGGCCTGGATGAGATAGGCCTGGTCGTGGTTGTCCCAGAAGCCCGCCTTGCCCGCGAAGACGCTGATGTTCCCGTCCGCCGACATGGTGGAG
This sequence comes from uncultured bacterium, assembly GCA_902783355.1. Next base: position 997 of record CACZQQ010000310.1, on the reverse strand, counting down.
AGCAGGTCGGCGATGCGGTCGCGCTTGAAGTGCAGGAGCTCCTTGCCGCCGACGCCGTGGACGGCCGCCTTGACCACCGCGTCCAGGAGCATCCCGTAGCCCGTGAAGCCGCCGGGGACCTCGGGCTCTTCCTTGCGCGCATGGTAGTGGCGCGCGAAGTTCTTCTCCACGTCGCTGTGGTGGAGGATCTTGTCGACGGTGATGTCCAGCCGGCGGGCGAGTTCGCCGCCGAAGGCGACTTCGTTGGGGGAAAAGGGAAGCAGTTTCATAAAAGGAGGCGTGCGCTTGTGGTGGGCAGGCGAGTCAGATTGTCCCCACCTTCAAGGAGGAGACTTCCACATTGCCGTGGTTGGCGCCTGTCTTGCCCCACAGGAAGAAGGGGGCCTGGACGGGGTTCGGGACGGCCGCGCGGCTGCCGACGGGTTCGCCGTCGATCCAGAACTGCGCGGCGCAGGTTTTCCTGTCCACCACGGCTTGCAGGATAAAATAATCCCCCTTTCCAAGTCCTTCGTAGGCGATGGTGCCGCAATTGCCCGCCAATTTCTTGAGGCCGAGTTGCACGTAGAGGGTGCCCGTGGCCCCGTCTTCGCCGCCGCCGATGCCGAAGGTGAAGAAGTCCTCCTGCCCCTCGGGCATGCCGCCTGCGTAGCGCATGCGGCACTCGAAGGCCAGCTGTTCGCCCGGCCACGCGTTCAGCACCGACGGGTCGGCGAGAGAGAACTGCTGGCTCTGCGGCATCTCGCTGCCCGTCAGCCGCAGCGCGGGCTTCCCGTCCGCGCCGTCCACGATCTCCATGTTCTGCGAGAGGTAGGTGGACTGCCATTCGGGGCCGGGCAGGTCTTCGCCCGCCGCGTCGTAGGTGAGCTTCCACGCCACCTTGTCGGCGGGGAAGCCTTCGCCGACGGGCGTGAGGCGGCTGCGCATGGCCACGACCGCCGCCTCGTTGCGCTGCCCCTGCGCGTCCGGCAGGACGGCGAAGCCGCCGTGGCGCAGGATG
>CACZQQ010000309.1 GCA_902783355.1 uncultured bacterium | reverse complement strand
GCTGTCCATCCGCGGCGGGCAGGGGCAGGGCCGTCCGCAAAAGATGTGAAAATTGAACGCGCGTCGGCGGGCGTGCTACATTATCGCGCCATGCGAATCCATGAAATGCTCATCCAGATAGAGAGCGAGACGGGGTGCAGCATCAGCGTTGAGCCGATGGACAGCCTCTTCCACTCGTGCGAGGCGTTGCGCATTCCCTACCACAAGATGCTGCACAACCACGCCTTCTGCCGCTTCATCAAGAGCACGGACAGCAACGTCTCGTGCGCGCGCAACAAGCACCGCAGCATGAAGATCGCGGCCTGCGGGCACCGCTTCTGCGGCTGCTGCGCCTACGGCGTCTGGGAACTCGTCCAGCCCGTCATGGACAAGGGGCGCCTGCTGGCCATCCTTTATTTCGGCTACTACACCGCGCCTGGCCGTCCGCTGGCCGTTCCGGAGGGGCGCGTCTACACGGGGCCCGTGCCGCCGCCCATCACGCCCGCGCAGAGCACCCTCCTGAAGGAGTGGGCGGCCTTCTTCGCGCGCTTCATCCGCTGCGAGTTCCTCGCCAATCTGGAGAAGACGGCCACGCCCGAAAAGCAGCATGGCGCTAAACACTACTGCGATATTGTACATAACATAATTGCATCCAGATATATGGATGACATCCGGCTACATGACGCCGCAGCCGCCTGCCACGTCAATCCCAATTATTTGAGCAACCTGCTGAAGGCCAGCACAGGCAGCACCTTCCGCCAGATGCTGACCGAACAGCGCGTCGTCGAGGCCCAGGCCTGCCTGAAGTACCAGACGGACATGACCATCGCGGAGGTGGCCGCCGCCTGCGGCTTCCGCGACGCCAACTATTTCAGCCTCGTCTTCAGCCGCAAGTGCGGCGTCTCGCCGAGCGACTTCCGCAGGAACTGGAAGACCGACATGCGGCTGGCGCAGCTGTAGCCTGCCTGGCGCGTCTCTTCGGGAAGTCGTCCATTTCCCCCTGCGCGTACTTGTAATTTCGGCTTTAGTGCTTATCTTTCACAAAAGTACGCAATTCTTTCCGAAAAACGCCATGATTCTGTTCAAATGTGCCAAATGCGGGGCGGTCATCGACGCCCAGGACGAATACGCCGGCTGCCAGGCCGCCTGCACCTACTGCGGGGCCGAGCAGGAGATTCCGGCGGCGACCGACCCGTCCTGCGTCCTGGTCTTCACCGAATCGTCTCCGGCCACGGGCACGCCCATGACGGCGGCGGAGCTGCACGTCCGCATCGAGGAGGGCACCGTGCGCCCCTCCGACCTCATCTGGTCCGACGGGATGTGGCAGCCGCTGGACGCGGTCTTCGAGTTGCCTGAGCGGCCCGACGAGAGCGCCCTTCGGGAGGACGTCCCCGAGCTGGCGACCGCCTTCGAGGAGCTGGCGCCGCTGGGCGGCGCGGAGAAGCTGCCGCGCCTGCGCCGCAGGAAGGGGCGCGTCGGCGTCGCCGCCATCAAGGCCGCGGAAGGGGCGCCGACGGGCAGGGCCGGCCGCCTGCGCCGCCACGCCAAGACCGCCCTGGCGGTGATCGTGCTCCTCATCGGCGCCTTCTGCGCCCTGAAGGTCGTCAACGTCTCCATGGGGCGCACCGCCACCCTGGTCGTGCGCAACGACACCGCCGACAGGGTGTCCGTGTCGCTGCCCGGCGGCAAGAAGGCCGACATCGCCCCCGGCGGCAGCGCGGTCGCCGCCGAGATCGCGGTCGCCGTCAAGGGGGGCGGCAGGCTTTCGTGGACGGCTGCGGCGGAGGGCGCGTCCCGCGAGACCGTGAACATCACGCTGGCGCCCAAATGCGTGACAGTCGTCGGCCTAGGCGAGGCCCAGTTCCCCCTGCTGGCGGCCGACTTCGACCCGGCCGCCCTCGGCGAGGTCGCCCAGGAGGCCTGCCAGGCCTTCAGGCAGCAGCTGGCCGCCGCCGAGATGCCGCAGGCCGTCGCCGCCCTTTGCACGCGCGCGGACCAGTGCCTCAAGGACGCCCTGGTGGAATACAGCCCGCTGCACTGCTTCACCGAGAAGGAGTGCCGGCTCGACCTCTATCTGGCCAGCGCCTCGTCCGGCGTGCGGCCTTTCAAGCCCGCCGTGGACGGCGACCGGCGCCAGATCCTCCTGCCGCCGACAGGCAGCACCTTTGCGGTGCAGGACGACAAGTTCGTCTTCAGCGCGGAGCTGAAGCTGGCCAGCGCCTCCGTCGCGGTCAAGGGCGTCGCCGTGGCTCTTCCGGGCGACTTCAAGATCGGCGGCGACGGCGTGCTGAGCCTGACACGCAGCCTCCGCAACGACATCGACGCCTTCCTCCTCATGAACGCGCCCGTGAAGCTCTCCCTTGACGGGAAGGAGTTCAATGGCCGGTGGTGCCTGGAGGCGCATTGCGTCAGCGGCAACTGGCGCTGCGAATGGCGGCTCCTGCCGAGAGCCGACGTCAAGGACAAGCCCCTTGTGGTCGCCGCCCCGGGGCAGAGGCCGCGCCTGCCCTGAAGACGGGCATGGCGCGCCATGACGCGCGCCGGAATCCTTACAACAACGGCGGACCGATAGCTCAGTCGGATAGAGCAACTGCCTTCTAAGCAGTGGGTCGGGAGTTCGATTCTCCCTCGGTCTGCCAGTTTATC
>CACZQQ010000308.1 GCA_902783355.1 uncultured bacterium | reverse complement strand
TCGTCGCCGCGGTCGCCAAAATTGCTTGCGATGTCGCTGGAGAGCATTCGCGAATTCGAACCGGTCACATAGACATCGACATTGGGGAGGTGCATCAGTTCGTTCAGCACATCGTAGAAGGTGATGTAGGCGGCCTTCCTATCTTCGGGGGCAATCCGGTTCAGTCTCACTCCAGGGGGAAGCACCTTGCGGCACATCTGGATTTCATCTATGAAGACATATTTCCAGCCTCTTCCCTGAACCCTCTGCCGCAGAAATTCCCCCAAGACGATGGGATCTCTCAAGGTCTCGAACTGCCGCTCATCCAAGGCTATCTCAATAATCTGCGACGGCTTGACGCCGCCATCCAGCAGATGGCGTTTGAACAGGTTGAACAGCAGAAAGCTCTTTCCGCATCGGCGAATGCCGGTGATGACCTTGACAAAGCCGTTATGCCGCCGTTCGACAAGTCGCTCCAGATAAATGTCACGCCGAATGACCATTTCCCACCTCAAGGCTTTGATTTCAGGCTTTAAAATCCAGTTGGTTTTAACGCGATTTTAAACAGTAATAATATAGCGCGACCGCCAAGTTCCGCCATCCGGCATGGTTTTTTCGGCAGAAGCCGTTCATGCCGCGAGCCGTCGTTTACCCCAGCAGCTCCTGGAACTGGCGGAAGGCGGCGGCGAAGTCGACGGGGCCGACATGGCATTCGCGGTAGAGCTGGCCGAGGCGCGCGACGCCCTCCTGCAAGTGCTTGGAAGTGACTCCGTTGCGTATGGACTCGACCGCCTCGATGAAGGCGGCCAGCTTGTCGCAGGCGGAGATGATCTCGCCGTCCACGGGGCAGAACCTCCCGTCGTTGTAGTCGGCGTCCAGCTGCTCGAAGGTGAGGCCGGTGACGACCTGGCTGTCCTTGATGATGCGGTTCTCGAACTCGCTGTCGGTGAAATAGCTGAGCATGCGATACCATTCGAGGGGCACCAGCGGCTGGATCTTCTCCTCCATCTGGAGGTTCTCATAGCGCTTGATGGTGTCGGCAAGCCCCTCGACGGCGTTCTTGATGGGCGAGGTGATGTCGCGGGTGAGGGCCTCGGGCAGGTCGTGGAAGAGGGCGCCCTGGAAGCCGTTGACGACGCGCGCCTCGCAGGCGTTCGTCCCGTTCAGCGCCATGTAGGTGAGGACGGCGCACATGTACATGTGGCCGAGGACGGAGGTGGCGGGGATGCGGGGCGACTGCGACCAGCGGCGCTGGAAGCGCAATTGTCCGCACAAGTCTATGAAGCCGTAGGTCTTGCGGCGCAGCGCGATCTTCTGGACGCCGATGAGGTCGAGATGGTCCTCCAGCTGGTCTTCGATCTCCTGCTTGATTTCGTCGATGCCGCGGATGAAGGGGCACAGCTTGTAGAGGATGTCGAACTCCCACTGCGTGGCCAGATAGTGGGCCGCCTTCAGGATGCGTCGCTCCGCGCGGGAGTACTCATTGTCCTGCAGATAGCACTCCATGCGTTCGGAGAATCCTCCACGTAAAGCACTGTCCAGCAAGGATTTAAGTTGTTTCATGACCCACCGGTTCAGTTCGGGGCCGTTGGAGGCCATCATGCGGTGGTAGACGGGCGGCTTGATGTCGGTCAGCAGCACGCGGCGCAGGAACTCGAAGAGGGAACCTTCGACAAGGCGCATCCAGTTGACGGTGCGGTTGCCGTTGTCCTCCTCGCATTTGGCCAGCACCCACGCGATGATCATCTTGTGGGCCTGCTTGTCCAGCTCCGTGAAGTTCATCGGGTTGATCTGGTCGTTCCAGCGGCGGATGCTGGCGGCGTCGAAGATGAGCTCGATGAGTTCGCGGTTCAAAGGCAGGGGGGCTTTCTTGTCCATAATACTTTGGCCTCAAGGTTGTTTCACGGGGGAAGCCGCATCCGGCAGGTCCTGGACGGGGGCGAAGCGCATGGCCAGCATCTCGTTGTAGATGTCGCGGTGGTTGCGGTGGCTGATATGGAGGACCATGCCGCACATGAACATGAGCGAGAGGATGCTGGAGCCGCCGTAGCTCAGGAAGGGGGCCGTCACGCCGGTGGGCGGCATGGCGCCGCTGACCACGCAGATGTTGACCATGGCCTGCAGGGCGACCAGGACGGCGAAGGCGAGGCAGAAGATGAGGTCGCTTCGTCGTCGGCACCGTCCGCCGATGAGCACGATGCAGCCGCAGAAGGCCAGATAGAGGAGGATGACGATGGCCACGCCGATCATGCCGAACTCCTCGCCGATGACGGCGACGATGAAATCCGTGTGGGCTTCAGGGAGATAAGACTTCATGTAGCCTCTGGCATAGCCGCGGCCCGCGAGGCCGCCGGAGCCCAGGCAGAGGAGGGAGCGGTAGAGCTGGTAGGATTCGTTGTCCTTGTAGGCCTCGGGGGCCCTGTAGGCGGTCATGCGCTTGACGCGGTAGGGCTTGGAGTAGATGAGGCCGTAGCCTGCGACGAGGCCCAGGAGGAGGATGGCGAAGAGGTATCTCGACTTGACGCCCGCGAGGAACATGACGGCGAAGACCATGCCGCCCGTGATGACGGTGGTCGAGAGGTCCTTGCCGATGAGGATGAGGCCCATGAGGACGGCGGCGACGCCGCCCGGGACGAGGACGCCCTTCACGAAGGTGGTGATGTCCTCGCGGCGGGCGTGTCCGTAGTAGGCGGCCAGGAAGACCGCCAGCACCAGCTTGGCGAACTCGGAGGGCTGCACCATGTGGCCGCCGATGCGCAGCCACCGCACGGCCCCCTTGATCTCCGATATCATGGGGAACTGGCCGATGAGATTGTGGTTGAAGTGGCCGGCCACGCTCGCCAGCGCCAGATAGGCCAGCGGCAGGGCGACAAGCAGCACCAGCCAGATGGCGTTCCGATAGAAGAGGCGGATGGGGATGAGCCATCCCGCCAGGCAGGCGAGGCCGCCCGCGACAATCCAGACGATCTGGTCGTGGAAGAACTTGTCGCCGCTGGTGGCGATGGTGGCCGAATAGATGACCGCCAGCCCGAGGGCCAGCAGCGCGCACAGGAGCGCGATCAGCAATATCGCCGGCACTTTCAGCGCGAACGAGTTGTATTCCTCCCCCGCACTGCCCGCAGAGCGCGACCACAGCGTGCGGCTTGTCTCTTTGGGGGCGGCGTCCGGAGGAGGTTTGGGCATATTTTCTGTGCGCTTCGCGTGTTTTGTGGAGTGGGAAACGATGTCACGGACGGCCTTTGGTCTCAAGGCGTCGGCCGACCTCCAACAGGGTGTCGATGTCCTCGCCGTCGAGGGAGCCGTCGGGCATGAGGGCCGTGTTCACAAGGAGGTTGGCGTCCACGCGGTGCGCTTCGGCGAGCGCCTGCCAGACGGCGTCGGCGCCGAGATGCCTTCCGGCCTGGGCGGGGCTGTAGCTGCGGCCGGCCGGCGACAGCGAGCAGCGGATCTCCACGGGGCACTTCGTGTTCTTGGCGAGGAAGGGGCCCGGCTCCTGCGGAATGGCGTCCTTCACGGAGAAGAAGTCCTCGGTGCCGTTGAAGCCTTCGCGGAAGGCGACGAGGGCCTGCGGCTGCAGGTGGCGCACCATGGCGTAGAGGTCGGCCGCGTCGAAGTCGGGCAGCTGCGCCCTGAGGCGCTTGAGGCCGCCGAAGCAGATGCCCGCGACGGTGCCGTAGCCCGTGAAGAGCTCGTGGAGCTGGCCGCGCACGAAGTCCATGTATTCGGCGGCGGCCTCCTGCGGGACGCCGTCGGGATGGCGGTGGGCGTTCACGCTCAGGCTGTATTCGAGGAAGAGGCCGATGCCGTGGTATTCGCAGACGGAGGCGACCTCCGCCACGAGATCCCGCCGGGCGGGGGCGCGGCTGCTGGTGAATTCGGTCAGTTCGGAGCCGAAGAGGCAGAAGCCGTCGTCATAGCAGGCGGGGAAGAGGATGTAGCGCGCGCCGGCGGCGATGGCCAGCTGCACGATGTCCATGGCGTCGAAGCCCTTGGCGGTGAAATGCCGCTTGAGCGCCTCCAGCTCGTCGCGCCCCTTGCGCGCGTCTTCGTGCTCGCCGGTCAGGGCCGCCAGGCCGTAGAAGACCGAGAGGCCCAGGAAGGCCGCGCTGAACCACTCCAGCGTGGCGCTGCGCGGGTCGCCGTAGTAGGTCTCCGCCTGGTCGAAGAGGAAGGTGGGCACGCTGTCCGCAAGCCCCTCCTCATTGTAATGTATTGTCAGCGCCATGTGGAATCGTGGGGAACGCTACATCACCTGCGGCATGGGGAACTGGGCGGCCAGCGCCTTCACCTCGTCGTGCACCTGCGCGTAGACGGCCTCGTTGCCGAGGTTCTCCACGACGCGCGTGATGAAGGAGGCGATGCGCTCCATCTCCGGCTCCTTCATGCCGCGCGTGGTGACGGCGGCGGTGCCGATGCGCAGGCCGCTGGTCAGCGCGGGCTTCGCGGGATCGAAGGGGATCATGTTCTTGTTGACGGTGACGCCCGCCAGGTCCATGGCGTCCGCCGCGTCGCGGCCGCTGACGCCCTTCGGGCGCAGGTCGACGAGCATGACATGGTTGTCGGTGCCGCCGGAGACGATGCGGAAGCCGTTGCGCGCCAGACAGTCAGCAAGATGCTTGCAGTTGGCGACGACCTGTTTCGCGTAGGCCTTGAACTCGGGCTTCATCGCCTCCGCGAAGCAGACCGCCTTGCCCGCCACGATGTGCTCCAGCGGGCCGCCCTGCATGCCGGGGAAGACCGCCGAATTGATCTTCTTGATGAGGGACTCCTTGCAGAGGATGATGCCGCCGCGCGGCCCGCGCAGCGTCTTGTGCGTCGTCGTCGTCACCACGTCGCAGTAGGGGACGGGACTCGGATGGACGCCGGCGGCGACGAGGCCCGCGATGTGGGCCATGTCCACCATGAGGTAGCATCCGACCTTGTCGGCGATGGCGCGGAGGCGCGGGAAGTCGATGATGCGCGGATAGGCGGAGGCGCCCGCCAGAATCAGCTTCGGCTTGATTTCAAGCGCCTGCTTCTCCAGCGCGTCGTAGTCGATGGTCTCGGTCTCGCGGCTGACGCCGTAGGCCTGGAAGTCGTAGAGCTTGCCGGAGAAGTTGACGGCGGCACCGTGGGTGAGGTGGCCGCCCGCGTCGAGGCTCATGCCGAGCACGGTGTCGCCCGGCTGCAGCAACGCGAAGTAGGCGGCCATGTTGGCCTGGGAGCCGGAGTGGGGCTGCACGTTGGCGGCCTCCGCCCCGAAGAGGGCCTTGGCGCGCTCGATGGCGATGGTCTCGATCTGGTCCACGAAGGCGCAGCCGTTGTAGTAGCGCTTGCCGGGCAGGCCTTCGGCGTACTTGTTGGTCAGGATGGAGCCGACGGCGGCGCAGACGGCGGGGCTTGTGAAGTTCTCGCTGGCGATGAGCTCCAGGCCCTCGCTCTGGCGCTTCTCCTCCGCGTCGATGAGGCCGGCCAGTTCGGGGTCGGCGGTGCGCAGCGCGCTGATGGAGTCGTAGGAGTAGCGCTCGATCTTCTCGAGGCGGCGGGTGTGGCGGGCCTCCTTCGAGTAGGGGGTCGCCAGCCACGCCTTCACGATCTCCTGCAGCTGCTCGGCGGTGAGGGCGTCGGTGCCGGCCACCAGCACGTTGCTGCAGTTGTGCTCGCGGCTCTTGGTGGCCTTGAGGGCGCCTTCGCAGAGGGCGGCGCGGATGCCGGGGAAGCGGTTGGCGATGATGGACATGCCGACGCCGCTGCGGCAGAAGAGGATGCCGCAGTCGATGTCGCCGCCGCGCAGCGCGAGGCACAGCTTGGCCGCGAAGTCGGAGTAGTCGTCCTCCGGATCAAGGACATAGGGGCCGAAGTCGGTCACGGCATAGTTGAGGCCCTTGAGCATCTCCGCGATGAGGTCCTTCTTGTCCTTTGCGCCGTGGTCGGAGGCCACGCCGATCCGGAGGGTGCCCTGCTTGTCGTGCCAGTCGGAAATCATAGTCGTCTTTGCCTTTGGGTTGGAGGTTGGGATTTTCAGAAGCATGTAAACGCGCCTAATGTAATGCCGCGCCGCGCGATTATGGTCTCACGGACGGCGATTTCCGCAACGCGGGTTATCTTATTGCGATTTCTTTCTGCAACCCCAAAAACCACACGGAGACATCCATGAAACTCAAGAAGAGCTTCCTCGGCGAATACCTGGCCTCCCCGAAGGCCGACTGGTGCGGCGGCACGAACGGCATCTTCCCCGGCGTCTGCGTCAAGAAGGACGGCACCCTCGCCATGCTCGTCGTCGGCGGCACGGGCTTCGAATCCGCCGACCAGCGCAACGTCATCTACACCTGCGGCGCAGACGGCCTCTCGTGGCAGATGCGCGGCGCCATGGACGAAATCATCTCCGGCGGCCATCTCTTCTCCGCCTGCGCCAAGCCGACCGCCCTGCCCGACGGCACCGTCATCGCCCTCGGCTACGGCTACGAGCGCGACGAGCCCGAGCTCTCCATCTCCGGCTACTGCGAAAAGTACGGCCGCTTCCCGAAGGTGCGCAACTACGTGCAGTTCAGCAAGGACGGCGGCGTGACCTACGGCGCGCCCGTCTTCATCGAACACGCCTACGACGGCATCGAGTTCTCCGGCCCCGCCCTGCTCCTGCCCGACGGACGCCTCCTCGCCTTCGGCCCGCCCTTCGGCATCAAGCCCGGCGAACAGCAGGTCGGCCTCTGCTTCGAGAGCACCGACGGCGGCCAGACGTGGCGCGAGAAGAGCACCTTCCACCGCGGCGGCGACGTCACCTGCTGGGAGTGCCGCGGCACCCTCCTGCCCGACGGCCGCATCGCCGTCGTCTCGTGGGCCTTCGACCTCAAGGCGAACAAGCACCTCACCAACCGCATCGCCCTCTCCTCCGACGGCGGCGCCACCTGGACCTCCATCGACACGGGCCTGCCCGGCCAGGCCTCCAACCTGCTTCCGCTGGACGGCGACACGCTTGGCCTCGTGCAGGCGCGCCGCGAAGGCGACAAGCCCGGCGTCTACCTGACCGCGCTGAAGGTCGGCGCCAATACACTTAACTCCTTGGATACCATAGAGTTATATGATGCAGTCGGCGGCGCCAACGCAAAGGGCAACATCACCGAGCAGTTCTACAACCTGAAGTTCGGCCAGCCCGCCCTCCACCGCCTCGCCGACGGCAACCTGCTCCTCGCCTTCTGGCGCAGCCCCGCGCAGGACAAATACGAGGTCGTCCTCCAGAAGCTCGCCGTCACGCTGGAGTAGCAAGTCCATGCGCGTCATAGATTTGACACGGCCCTTCTCACGGGAGCGCGACTTTCCGTGGGAGGTCAGGACAACCCTCCTGCCGCTGTCGTCCGACCGGACCGCCTACACGGGCGTCATCCACGAGCTGAAATGCTCCTCCATGTGCGGCTCCTATCTGGACGTGCCCGGCCACATCCGCGAGACGGACGACGGCACCGACGCCGCCAACTGCCCGCCGGAGCGCTTCTGGCGGCTGGAGGCGCGCGTCGCCCACCTGAAGCGGCTGCAGTCGCCTGGCGCCGTCACCGCCGACGAGCTGGCCGCCGCCTTCGGGACGGCCCCCGGCGCCCCCTGCCTCGTCGTCCACGCGCTGGAGGAGAAGGACATCTGGGAGATGGGCGGCGAGGGCGAGGAGGTCTGGCGGCAGACGTGGCTGGACGCCTCCGCCGTGGATTGGATCGTCGCCAGCGGCTGCCGCCTGCTGGTCTCGGACATCTATGAAAGCCCCCGCCTGGAGGGGGTCTTCCTGCGGCTCTTCGCCGCCGGAATCAGCACCGTCTGCATGCCGAAGGGGCTTGCCCGCCTCGGCGGCGCCGCCCGCATCAGCGTGACCTTCCTGCCTGTGGAAGGAATGGTACAGATGCCTTGCCGCATCATTGCCGAAGAGGAATAGGAACAACAACCATGATGAAACGTCAGGAATTGGCCAAGGCCCTGGCCGGAATGGGGCTCAAGAAGAACGACATCGTCCTGCTGCACAGTGCGTTGAGCAGTCTGGGGCAGGTCGAGGGCGGCGCGGACGGCGTCATCGACGCCTTCATGCAGGTCCTGGGCAAGGGCGGCACGCTCGTCGTGCCTGTCTTCGGCAAGCTGGGCGTCATCACGGAACGGCTCAGGGAGCGGCCCGACGCGGTCGTCAGCAATGTGCCCGTGGGGACGCTGGCGGCCATCGGCGGCCGCGCGAAGGAGCTGCTGGCCGGCCATTGGGAGGCGGAGACCGCCCACGGCGAGGGGACGCCCTTCCTGAAGATCGCCAATGCGGGCGGCTACGTCTGCCTCCTGGGCGTCGACCAGGACCGCAACACCATGCTCCACAGCGCGGAGGCCATGCTCGAACTGCCGTATCTCGGCAGCACGACGCAGACCTGCACCAACCCCAAGGGGCGCACCGTCACGCGCACATGGCGCTTCTATCCGGGCCCGCACCGCAATTTCATCGGGCTGGACCGCCTCTTCGCGGAGTGCGGCGCGATGACGGTCGCCCGCATCGGCAACGCGCAGGTCAGGCTGTTGAAGGCCAAGGAGATGCTGCAGGTGGCCATGGAAGTCGGCGGCGCCGACCCCGCCTTCGCCCTCTGCGACAACCCCGCCTGCGCGGACTGCGTGCGGCAGCGCGCCGCCATCGACCACGCCCTCCTCGCCGACGAGGCCTTCACCCTCTCCGTCTCCTCCCGTCTCGCCGGCCGCTATGTGCCCGAGATGATCGAGAACATGCAGCGCAGCGGCCTCGACCATGTGGAATTCGACTACATCCAGGGGAAGGCCTGCGCCACGATGACGGAGGAGGCGCTGGCGGACGCCGCCCGCCAGTTCGCCAACGCGGGCATGGTCGTCACCGCCCTGCGCGCCGCCGTGCCGCCGAACGACTACGAGGCGCTCGCCGCCCGTTGCCGCGCCGCCAAGACCAAACGGCTCATCCTGCCGCTGACCGCCCGCGATGTGCAATTTAAGGCACTAAAGAAGGCGGGGCTTTCGGTCGTCTTCGCCAACTGCTGCCAGAGCGCCCTGCAGGCGGCCGCCGCCTACGCGGAACAGGCCCGCCTCGCGGCGGAGGCCAAGGTCTCATGCGCCCTCGCCGTCAATCCCGCCGGATTCGCCCTCGCGGGAGAGAACCCATTCCTGAATTCTTGGCGCGCAGGAAAATTCGTCCGCGTCATCGGACAGCTGGACGTCTGCGACGCCCTTTGGGACGGGACGCCGACGGGCCTCGCGCAGGGCAATGCCGAAATCCACGAACTGGTCTCCATCCTGCGCTGCCGAAACTTCGACGGCGTCTTCACGCTGGGCGGCGGCGCCGTCTATCCGGGCAGCCTCCCGCAGGCCGCGCAGGAGTTCATCCGCATGCTGGAGTAGGCCACGGGAGGGACGCGCTCCGGCGCGTCCGATGACGCCACGG
>CACZQQ010000307.1 GCA_902783355.1 uncultured bacterium | reverse complement strand
GATTGTCGTGGCGCGCATACCAGCGCGGCCCGAAGTCCGCCACGAGCGCCTGGTGGTGGACGCCGGGGTCCTTGCCCGTGGCCGCCGTGATCTCGCAGGCCAGCAGCGAGAGGATGAGGCCGTCCTTGTCCGTCGTCCAGACGCCGCCGTCCTGCCGCAGGAAGCTGGCCCCCGCGCTCTCCTCTCCGCCGAAGCCCAGCTCGGCGGAGAGGAGCCCCGGCACGAACCACTTGAAGCCGACGGGCACCTCGTAGAGCCTGCGCTTCAGGCGGGCGGCCACGCAGTCGATGAGGCCGGAGGAGACCGCCGTCTTGCCCACGGCGCACTGCTTCGGCCACCCCTTGCGCGTGCGGTAGAGGTAGTCGATGGCCACCGCCAGATAGTGGTTCGGGTTCATGAGGCCCACGGAGGGGGTCACGATGCCGTGGCGGTCGAAGTCGGGGTCGTTGCCGAAGGCGATGTCGTATTTGTCCTTGAGGCGGACGAGGCCCGCCATCGCGTATGGCGAGGAGCAGTCCATGCGGATCTTGCCGTCATGGTCCACGTGCATGAAGCGGAAGTCGGGCTCGTGCCGCCCGTTCATGAGGGTGAGGTCGAGATTGTAGCGCTGGGCGATGGGAATCCAGAAGCCCATGCCCGCGCCGCCGAGCGCGTCCGCGCCGATGCGGATGCCGGAGGCGCTGATCGCCTTCATGTCGATGATGCCGCCCAGGTCCTCGACGTAGGGCGTGACATAGTCGTATTCCCTGATGAAGCCGCTGGCCAGCGCCTTGGCGTATGTCATGCGCCTGACGCCCCTGTTGCCGCCCTTCAGCAGCCGGTTCGCCTCCGCCGCGATCCACTTGGTGGTCTCCGCGTCGGCCGGCCCGCCGGTCACGGGGTCGTACTTGAAGCCGCCGTCCGCCGGCGGGTTGTGGGAGGGGGTTATGACGATGCCGTCCGCCTGCGCGCCGGCCTTGCGCGTGCGGTTGTAGGAGAGGATGGCGTGGGAGACGACGGGCGTGGGCGTGAAGCCGTTGTCCTTGGCCATGAAGACGTCGACGCCGTTGGCGGCGAGGACCTCCAGCGCGGTGATGTGCGCCGGCGTGGAGAGGGCGTGGGTGTCGCGGCCGATGAAGAGCGGCCCGCCGATGCCCTGCCCCTTCCTGTAGGTGCAGATGGCCTGCGTGATGGCGAGGATGTGGTCTTCGTTGAAGGAGCCCTTCAGCGCGCTGCCGCGGTGCCCCGATGTGCCGAAGACGACCTGCTGGGCAGGGTCGGACGGATCCGGATGTCCGGCGTAGTACTGGGCGATGAGATTGGTGATGTCGACATACATCGACTCAGGGACGGCTTTGCCTGCGAGGCTTTCCATGGCGAACCCCTCCAAGGTGTCTAGGGAATGGAATCGGGACGACGACAGAATATAATGTTTTGTACAAAGCCCGGCAGGCAGATTGGCCGGCGGTTTCCGAAAGGCGCGCCATATTATGCGGCATGAAGACTCTCACCTACCGTGACGACGCCTGGCAGGCGGTTCTCGCCGAAACGGGCGGCAACCTCATCCGCCTCCGGCACAAGGCCCTCGGGCTGGACATCCTCCGCACGCCGCCCAGCCACCGCGCCTTCGAGGAGAAGCCGCAGGTCTGGGGCCTGCCGCTCCTCTTCCCGCCCAACCGCATCGCCGACGGGCGCTTCACCTGGAACGGACGCGCCTACGCCCTCCCCGTCAACGAGCCGGCGCGCAACAACCGCCTCCATGGCTTCCTCCATGCCCGCCCGTGGCAACTGGAACGCCTTCCCGACGGACTCGCCGCCACCTGCCGTTTCACGGCGGACGCCCTCTGGCCCCACCCCTTCACCGCACGCGTCGAGTATGTTTTTACGCAATATATTGCATACCAACATATTACATTCATAAATACAGGTTCGGAACCCATGCCCTTCCTCTTCGGGCAGCACTCCGCCTTCCGCCTGCCGCGTCCAGATTCCTCCATCCGCGTCACCCTCGCGCCGGAGAGATTCGAGATGGACGCGCGCTGGCTGCCCACGGGCCGGAGGCTGCCCATGCCGCAAAGGCGCTTCGACAACCGCTCCGGCGCGGTCAGCTGCCATGCGGAGATTCTGCCGGACGGGAAGGGCTTCCGCGGCGCCGTCATCGAGCATCCCTCCCTCGGCGCGGCCGTCGTCTACGAGGTGGACGCGAACTACCGCTTCTGGGTGCTGTGGAACGACGGCGGGCGGCGGCGCTTCTTCTGCGCCGAGCCGCAGACCTGCGCGGTCAACGCCCCCAACGCGCAGCCCCGGCTGGGCGAGACCGGCCTGCGCGGCCTCGCCCCGGGGGAGAGCCTCACGCTGGAGACGAGCCTGCGCGTCGTCAGCCGGCCGGCTGCTCTGCGCGGGCGGCCTCCACGCTGACGGCCTTCGCCTGCTTTTCGAGGTCGCCCACGTATTTCAGGAGCTTCTCGTAGTCGGTGATGACCACGTAATACATGTTGAGCACCTCCAGCTTGGCGAAGGAGTAGAAGACCTTCCGGCCGTCGTCCCGCACCACGCTGAAGATGCCATGCTCGCTGGCATCCGTCAGAATCTGCCTGCGGATTTCGGGGTGCCCTGGCTCGAAGATCGGCGTCTTGAACTCGACCTCCACGTGCGTCGAATCGGGGTCGAAGGTCTTGTTGAAGAATTCGGACACGGTGGAGAAGATGACCTTGCCGTCCAGATTGATGACGGCCTTCTCCAGCACGTAGTCCCCGATGTTGCCCTTGGAGAGGATGCTGTTGGTCAGGCGGTTGACGGAGAGGTCGAGCCCCGCGACGCCGCGGAAGTTCCCGTCCAGGTCGATGATCTGGAGCGAGCACGGGAGCGAGAGGCCCGCCACGGAATCCATGTCCATGTGGGGCTCCCCCCAGACGGGGCCGCTCTGCTCCAGGGCGCTCTGGTACCAGGCGCGCTGCCGCGGGTCGATGTCGTAGACGTAGTCGCGCCACGGATAGAGCATCTTGACGCCGTCGCTGGATCCGATGAAGACCGAGCGGACGGGGGAGCCCTTCTGGAGGTAGATCGTCTTCCCCTTCTCGTATTCGTCCGGCGAATAGGAGAAGCCGTCCCCGCCGCTCAGGACGGTGTTGCCCAGGACGATGTTCTTCATCTTCGTGAGGACGGGGCTGACCTTGCGCATGAAGTCGAAGCAGGCGGCCTGGTCGGCGTCCACGGCGCGCGTGTAGACGCCGAAGTCGACGCCGACCCAGCGGCGGTAGTAGGGCGACTTGTAGATGTCGGCCTGCGACTCGTCGATCTGCCCCATCAGCGGCGGCCGGAAGGCCAGCTTCCGCTCCTCGTCGGTCCCCTCCGTGTTGCAGGAGAGCAGGTATCCGACGATGCGCGAGAGGGCGGAGAGCTGCTCCTGGAGGCGGAGGGCGGTGATGTCGATGTGCTCCGCCGTGACGGCCGTCCGGTCGAAGGCGAAGTTCATGGCCAGCTCCTGCCTGCTCATCTCCTGCGTGTTCTGGAGCTGCTTGTAGATGGCGCCGGCGGTCAGGAGGGAGAAGCAGACGATGAAGGCCATGAACGAGAGGAGGAAGCCCCGCCGGTGGCTGTAGCAGTAGCGGGAGAACCTCATGAAGCAGTCGTCCGGCAGGGCGGAGATGGGCAGGCCGCCCATGTAGCGGCGCAGGTCCTCCGCCAGTTCGCGGACGGTCTGGTACCTGTCCTCCACCTGATAGGCGGTCGCCTTCCGGATGATCGCCTGGAGCGCCCT
>CACZQQ010000306.1 GCA_902783355.1 uncultured bacterium | reverse complement strand
CTTCTCCATCCGCACCCACAGCCTCCCCTCCGGCGGCAACTTCGCCGAATGCGGCGACTGCGGCTACATGTATGGCTTCTCCAAGCCGGTCGTGGACGAATACAGGCGCCGCTACGGCGTCGACATCCAGAAGGAGAAGTTCGACGAGCAGAAGTTCCTCAAGCTGCGCGGCGAGTTCTTCACGCAGATGCTGTCGGAGGCGGCGGCGATCGTCCATGCGCACGGCGGCAAGCTGGAGTGCATGGCGCCGTTGCGGCCGGGCGCCGTCAGGAAGTTCAACCTGGGGGCCATGTATCCGTGGTGGAACCGCATGTCGTGGCGCGACTTCTTCGCGGTCAAGGAGTGGGCGCAGAAGGGCATCGTGGACAACGTGCTGCTTCTGGGCACAGGCCACCAGCAGGACACGTGGGACGCCGACTGGAAGCAGGAACTCAAGGCCATCCGCCGCGAACTGGCGGGAACCAACACCAAACTCTCGCTCCATTACCTTATTAATGGTACGCGCGAGAGCGACGTGCGGACCGTCCTGCCGGAGGTGCTTCTGCAGCCGGAGCTGGACGAAGTGGAGTTCTACGAGGAGTTCCACATGTGGGCCTTCAACCACTATCCGTGGGTGACGGACAGCGTTGCGGCGGCGAAGGCGCGCCTCGGCCAGCCTCTCCAGCCGGCGCATTCCCCCCTCCTCAGGGAGACCTTCGAGGACCTTGACGGCGCGGCCGCCACCGATGGCTACGACGGCAAGGGCCTCCTGCTCGGCGGCGAAGGGAACGTGACGCGCGCCTTCAGCCAGCCCAATCTCTTCTCTCCGCAGGGCGGCACCGTCTGCTTCTGGATGAAGCCCGTCAACTGGAGTGGTGCCGACCGCCTCGCGCCGCTGACCTTCTTCCGCGCCGACGAAGGCCGCAGCCGTCTCATCATCAGCAAATACGCAGGCGATGCAGACAAGTCCTTCTGGAACAACAAGATCTACTTCCAGTACGGCATATCGAAGGACGAGGCCGGCGCGGTTGGCTGGAAGATGGTCGCCACCGCCGCAGGCCTCTGCCGGCAGGACGAATGGCTCCATGTCGCCGCCGTCTGGAATTCGGAGCGCCTCAAGATCTACTACAACGGCCGCCTGCAGGCCGAGAACCTCATCGTCAAGCCCATCGACGCCATGGGCGCCTTCACGCTGGGCGACGCAGGCGCCCCCGGCGTCCTGACCGCCTTCGACAATGTCCAGGTCTTCGGCCGCGCGCTGACCGACGAGGAGGTCGCCGCCATCACCGCCGAATGACCGACCGCGCTTTTCCGCGAAACACCCAACCCACCCACCTGAAACGACAACTGCCACTATGGTTAAGAAGACCCCCGAGACCGTCATCCTTGTCAATTTCGGCTGCAAGGACATCCAGAAGTTCGCCCGCGCCATCCGCGCAGAGCACATCTACACCATGGTCATGCCCTGGACCGCGCCCGTGAGCCGCCTCCAGGAGGAGAGCCCCGTCGGCCTCATCCTCTGCCGCGACAAGGCCGCGTCGGCGCATCCCGCCGAAGAGGCCGCCTTCCAGGCCATGGGCCTGCCGACACTCCTCTCCGACGGCATCGACGCGGCCCCCGCCATCGCCTTCTGCAAGGAGAAGTGCGGCTGCCAGGGCCTCTGGACCGTCGAGCGCTTCATCGACGAGGCCATCGCCGACATCAAGGCGCAGGTGGGCGACGGCACCGTCGTCCTCGGCCTCTCCGGCGGCGTGGACTCCTCCGTGACGGCCGCCCTCATCCACAAGGCCATCGGCAAGCGGCTGACCTGCGTCTTCGTCAACCACGGCCTCCTGCGCCTCGGCGAGCCGGAGCAGGTCCAGAAGGTCTTCCGCGACACCTTCGACATGAACCTGGTCTACATCGACGCCACCGACCGCTTCCTTGACAAGCTGGCGGGCGTGGACGAGCCCGAGAAGAAGCGCAAGATCATCGGCAAGGAGTTCATCGACGTCTTCGCCGAGGCGGCCGCGAAGGTGAACGCCCCCTTCCTCGGCCAGGGCTCCATCTACCCCGACTTCCTGGAGAGCATCCCGCTGGACGGCAATCCCGCCGGCGTCATCAAGAGCCACCACAACGTGGGCGGCCTCCCTGAAAATCTGAAGTTCGAGCTGGTGGAGCCGCTGGCGCGCCTCTTCAAGGACGAAGTGCGCGAGGTCGGCCGCCGCCTTG
>CACZQQ010000305.1 GCA_902783355.1 uncultured bacterium | reverse complement strand
CTCCCTTTTTCGGTTGCCGTTCTGAATGCCGACCCTCGCTGAAACCCTATTGGCCCGACCGTCCTGAGTGGCCAGCCCGTGGCTGGCCACAAATAGTCGGGGCGGATGCGCATTGGAGATGTGGGCGCCTGTGGCCCCGCTCAGGTTGGAACCCCGCCGAAATCAACTTGATTTGGCGGGGTTGGGTGCCGCCGGCGAAAAGCCGGCGGGCGCCGTGTCGGCGGGCCTGTCTGTTCCGGCGGCTCAAACCGCTGGAGCCCGCCCGATGATGGCCTCGCATCCGGCGGGGGCCTGCACATCGATGGCCAGCTGTCCGTCGGCGCGCTTCTCCCAGCGGACGCGGATCATGCCGTGGGGGGTGGGGACTTCGCCCTCCGCGCGGTCGCAGGCGCCCGCCCACGGGCGGACGGCAAAGCGCCGGAAGCCCGGTTCGAGCGGCGTCACGCCAAGGATGTATTGTCCGTAGAAGCCGACATGGGCGCTGCTCCAGCCGTGGCAGCAGCTGCGCGCGTCGCCGAAGTCGGTGGCGCCGATGGGCGTCTCCCAGAAGGAGGTCGCGCCGAGTTCCAGCATCGGCAGGAAGAATTTATCCAACCACTTGTAAACAAACAATTTGGCGTTTTCATCTCCTTTGAACATGCCGCGCATGAGGTAGGGGACGGGGCTGAAGGTCAGGGGGACAAGCGAGGCGTCCGATTCGACCTTGCGGCACAGCGGCACGACGCGCTCCTGCGGGACGATGCCCAGCGCCAGCGCCAGAACCTGCGTGTGCTGGTGGCATTTGGCGTCGAAGACGCCGTCCTTGCGGAAGGTGGCGTAAAGGCCGCGTCCTGCATCCCAGAAGAAGGCGTCGATGGCCTTTGCGAGCGCGTCGGCCTGCGCGTCGAACTTGTCCGCCTCGGCCGTTTCGCCGCACAGGCGGAAGAGCGTCGCGCACGCCTGAAGGGATTCCAGCGTATAGAGGTTGTGGAGGCTGCACCAGACCTTCGTCTCTGGGGAGTCGGTGTCTCTGCCGTAGATGCCTGGGTCGGACCATTCGAAGAAGTTCCAGATGCCCTGTTCGCGGGGGAGGCTGTAGAGGCCGGTTGCAGAGTCGAAGTCGCGCAGGTAGGCGGCCTGCATGACGCGGAGGTGGGGGAGCAGGTCGCGGGCGAGGCTCAAGTCGCCGCTGTAGAGGGCGTATTCGGCGTTGGCGGCCATCCATGTGCGCGTGAAGCTCGGGATGGTGGCGACGTCGGGCATGGGCTGCCCCCATGTGTTGGGCGCGCATTCGACGATTTCGCCCAGTTCCGGCTTGTAGGAGGTGCCCAGCAGCTTCAGCGAGGCGCGCACGAAGGCGTAGTTGCCCCACGCATAGTAGCCGTAGAGCATCTGGTTGCGCGAATCGTAGCCGTAGAGGCTCTGCTCACGCCATGGGCAGTCCTCGAAGTGCTCGTGCATGCAGCATTTGAGGGTGCGCAGGGCGGTCTCGCGCAGCTGGCGGCTGTGCGGCAGCGGCGCGTCGAAGGCGGCCGGTTTCGGCAGCGGCAGCGAAAAGTCGTCCATGCCCGCGTAGGCGACCACGACTTCCGTCGCGTTCGGCCCCGTGATGTTGAGCTGGACGAAGCGGCCGCCCATCCGCAGGAAGGGGATTTGGAAGCGGTTGTGGCCCTCGCGGCAGGTGAGGCGCATCGTGAAGTTGCGGCGGCCGATGGCGTTGTTGACGCGCCCTTCGCGCAGATATTCGCCCCACGACAGGTCCACGACGGTCCCCGCCGCGGCGTTGTCGAGTTCCACGTCCGCATAGCCGGTGGATTCCACGCCGACATCCCACGAAGACCACTGCCCGTTCGCATTCCCAGTCGGAGCGTAGTTGTCGGCCTTGACGCTCTTGGCGGCGGTTTCGGCTTCCGTGTCGCGGCGCAGGAGGCCGCCGGCGACGCGGCGTGCGGCGAGGCGCGGGCCGAGGCTGATGGGCGGGAAGGCGCGCATCTCCAGCGTGGTCTCGCGCGGCGCGGCGACGGCCTGCGGCCATGCGCCGTCGTCGTAGGTGGCCGACGCGAAATCCTCCTCGCCGCGCGCGTCGTAGTAGAGGGTGAAGCCGATTTCGGTGGTGACATGTTCCAGGGGGCCATTGTGGAAGGCGCGGGAGGCGCGTGCTTTCCAAGTTGTTGGTAACGAAGTATTTATGATTTTACCTGCCTGTTCGACGGCCGCCAGCACGCCCGGGTGGCTGACCATGTACGTGGAGGTGTTGATGTTCGGCACGAAGGCCAGCACCGCCAGCGTGTTCTGCCCTGGATAGAGCGCCTCCACGTCGTAGACGGCGACGGTCTTGTGGTCGGGGTAGTCCGCCAGCTGGCCGCGCCCGATCTCCTGTCCGTTGAGGTAGAGGACGTAGTTCCAGTCGACGGAGAGCCAGATGCGCGCGGGGAGCGCCTCCGCGTCGAAGACCGTGCGGAATTCGGCGAACTGGTTCTGCGCGTCAAGGGGATTTTCGGCGGACCAGATCCACTGGCTGTCTTTCAGGGCGGCGAAGGAATTTTGAGTTTTCATGGCTGTTTGGCGTAGAGGGTTGCGGTTGGGGCCAGGCCGCAGACGGCGTCGTCGATGACGTAGCGCTTGATGAAGCTGGCATAGACATTGACGTATCCGGCGGGTTCGAGTTCCTCGCGGAAGCAGCGGCGGAACTCATTGCCGGCGGAGGAGGAGAGGCGGACGCGCAGGCGGTTCTCGCCCGCCTTCAGGCGCACCGCGAAGAGCCACGGGCCGAAGGCGCGCTCGCCGCAGGGGCGCCCGTTGCAGCTGACGCGCAGCGCGTGCGCCGCCCACGGGAACTCCAGCAGGAAGTCGCCTGCGGCGGCCGCGTTGAAGCGCGCCTCCAGCATGAGCCGTCCGGAGAAGTCACGATGGTCGTCCGTATAGCGGCCGGAGGCAGGGAAGGCTTCGTCGCAAATTGTTGTTTCGTAGTGGGTTGGTTTCTCAAGAGCCAGGCGGAGGGTCTCCTTCTTCACGATACGGAACTCAAGGGGCAGGGCGGTCGCATGCCATGTGGCGGCGGCTTCAGGCACGCCTTCGCGGATGAGGCGGAGCCCCCACGGCGGCAAGGTCACGCTGACGGCGCCCTCCGCCTGCTGCAGCGGCTTCAGGCGCGGATAGAGGTCGCCGGGCGCGACGAGGTCACACCATGTCGCCCTGCTGCGGAAACGCACGGTCGCCTCTTTATTATTAGGATTAAAGAGCATGACGGCGGGGCCGTCGGGACGCCGCACGGGGCGGACGCGGCAGCCGTCAACGGCGATGAAGTCCAGCGGCGCGAAATCCGCGATGTCCGACGGAATGTCCGTCTCGATGCGCGGGAAGAAGGCGGCCTGCCTGTCGGAGAGGCCCGTGCCGTTGGGGGCGATGAGGAGGCGCGGCGGCTTCCGGCCTGGGTGCGCATCCAGCTCGTTGGCGAAGCGCCAGAAGACGCCTGCGTCATCGAGGGCGTCCATGAGGCGCTCCATGCGGGCGTCCGCGTCGCGGCACTCCTGCGGCGGATCGAGGCGGCTGTCGGGGGCGGGGCAGGCGCAGCGCGCGAAGAGCCACACGTCGGCCTCGACGGCGCCGACGTTGAAGTCGGCGGCCCACCGCCAGAAGCGGTTGAGGGCGCCCATGGCGTCCCATGTGGGGACGCGCGGCGAGATGTCGGTGCTGCAGCAGACTTTGCGAATCCCTTTGTCCTCATAGAGATAGGGCATTGGATAGAGGCGGTTGACGCCCTTGTGCAGAAGCGTGCAGGCGACCCAGTTCATGGTGGCGCCGGTCAGGCCGTAGCCATAGACGTTGAAGCATTCGCAGAGGGCCTCCTGGCGGCGGTGGCGCATGGCGACGGAGGAGGCGAGGCGCGCGTAGTGGCCGGGCGTGCCGTCCGGGGCGGGGTAGATCTGCCGCCAGATGGCGTCCACGCCGGGCACGTCGAAGCCGTCGAGGCCCGTGAGGAAGTCCATATCGGTGCCCGTGAGGAAGAATTCGTTGTCGTGGTCCAGATGTCCTTCCAGCTGGAGATGGTGCTTGTGGCACCAGCGCGCGATGACCTGCGTGTAGTTGCGGGCGAAGAGGTCGCTGCAGACGGAAAGGTACTTGCGGCGCATTTCGCGCGTGGTCCCGTCCGCCGGCGCCCCTTTCCAGAGGCGCGGCAGCACCTCCTTCCAGAAGGAGAGGCCGAATTTGCGGCGCAGGCCGCGGACGATGGCGGGATGGAAGCGGACTTCCTCCGTGCCCGTGTAGCACCAGAAGAAGGGTTCGTCGGTGAAGATGCCCGTGATGGTCTTGCCGAATTCGTCGCCCAATTCCGCAAGATAGCGTTCGTGCACCATTTCGATGAAGTGCAATGTAGTTCGCTTGTCAAGTAGCTCAGGCACAGGGATTTCAGGCGCGGGGCGCGTGCGCGTGGCCAGATAGGTCTCGCCGTTCGGCAGCCGCCTGAGCACCTTCGCCTCGCATTCGGGATGCGCCGCGACGAGACGCCCCAATACGCCGCCCGACGGCCAGCCCGCCTCGTCATAGAGCAACATCTTGAGGCCCAAACGCTTGCATTCCTGCAGGACGAGCCGCACAAGCGCGAAGAAACGCTCGCCAAGATAGTCTATCTCCATGCCCTTGAAGAAGCTGTTCTTGTGGAAGGCATCGGGCATGGGATGGACATAGACGGCCTGGAAGCCGGCGGCGCGGATGGCGGCCAGCTGGCGGCGGATGCCGTCGGGCGTCGGGTCGGCGTTCCAGTACCAGAAGATGGCGGTCGGGCAGCGTTTGGGCATGGTGATGTCCTTTGCTTGAGGAGAGGGCATTGCGACACAAATGTAATCCCTTTTCGCAGTCTTGCACGTCTTCCCAGCAACTTGCGCGACGGCACGGGATGTCGCGCGCGGCTTTTGAGGCCTGAAGAGACGGCGGCCGCTTGAAATTTCCACAGAGGACGCTATATTATGCACACTTACGACGCGCACATAGTTCAGTTGGTTAGAACGCTACCTTCACACGGTAGAAGTCGCTGGTTCGAGTCCAGCTGCGCGCACCATTTCAGCCTCCTTCGACGACCGTTGAAGGAGGTTTTTTAGCTCATATCTTCCTGATTTCAAATATATTACATAGTGTAGCGCACAGCCGGGAGGTCCTGTTCTCTTCTTTTCTCGACGCCCTGCGCGGTCGTTTCCGTCGCCGTCTTGACGTCCTCCAGCTTTCCGCTGGCGACCTCGGCCGTCTCGCTGAGTAGATCCAGCATGACATTGCCTTCCTCAACGGCGGACGCGCCCCTGTCGATGCGTCGACCGCAAGTTCCCCCGCAGTTTCCATGTCTCCCAGGGACTTGTTGACAGAATCCGCCTTTTGGGATATATTAT
>CACZQQ010000304.1 GCA_902783355.1 uncultured bacterium | reverse complement strand
CTCCGGCAGGGAGGTCCGGTTCCGCAGTTTTTTGCGCTCTGACCTGACGGGGTCGTCCCGCCGCCCCGTCACTTCTCCGCCAGTTTCATCTCCCAGTCGTAGACGCCCTTTTCGCGGGCGGGCAACTCCACAATGGCGACCTGCCCTTCCTGCGCGAAGGTTCCACTTGCGCTCGCAATCCTCTTGTCTTCAGGAAGAAGAAATGCAAGGCGCGTCGGCTCGGCGGGATTCAGGCGGATGCGGCCGGAGGCGCCCTGCGGCGTCGCCGTGTAGTCCTCCAGCTCGTAGCCGCCCTGCGTGATGTGGCGCGAGACGGAGAGGAGCGTCGGCCTGTCGCGCTCCAGCGGCGTCAGGCGCAGCACCAACGTGTCGCACGGCGGAATCTCCACCTCCAGAGCCCCCTGCGCAATGCCCACAAAGCGCCTGTTCCAATAGTCGTAGACGGCGTACGCCGCGTCCTCCTCCAGCCCCAGGTCGTCCGCAAGATTGCACTTGAAGGGCGCCGCCGCCTCGTTCGTGTTGCAGAGGGCCGCCACCGTCCACGAGCCGAATGCACGGCAGAGGGCAAGCCGGACAACCGCCACCGCGCCCTCCTCGGACGGCCGCAGCCTTTCCAGAATCTCCGGCCGGATGCCGATGGGCGGCATGATGCGGCGGAGCATGTCGATGCGCGGCGCGTCCAGCGCCTTGAGGGCGTCGCCGACGGTGACCGGCAGGCCGCACAGGCCGTAGATGGAGACGCGCGAGCGCGCCTGCGCGAGCGTGGAGTGTTCGGCGCGCAGGACGAGGTTGTCGGCGTCCACGTAGAAGGCGGTGTTGTGGAAGAGGTAGAAGTGCCGGATGCGGTCAAGGCCCTCCTTCAGGAACTCCTGCCATGTGAAGATGTCGCCGCCGACGCGCGCGCCGTCGAAAGAGTCCATGGCGGCCTCGATGTCGCCCTCCGTGTAGCCGGAGCAGGACATCATGTAGGTCTCCTCGCCGATGGTCCGGCGGGCGATCTGCGCCACGCGCCGCAGCTGGCGGGCGGGCGGCATGGCGGGCTCATGGGCCTGGCCGCGGTGGTTGGCGGCCGTGGAGAGCGTCATGGGGAGGCAGTCCCACTTGAGGGCCTCGTAGCCCCACGCCAGATACTGCTTGAAGAGCTTCGGGAAGACCTCCGCCTGAACCTGCGGATGCGTCAGGTCGAACCAATACTGCCCGCACCACTCCTTCTTCTGGCAGAGGACCCACTCCGGATGCGCCTTCATCATCTCGTTGGGGAGGCCGTCGTTGGTGGGGCCGACCCATAGCGCCGGCAGGAAGCCCATCGCCTTGAGGTCGTCGGCCAGCGGCTTCAGCCCGCGCGGATAGGCCTCCTTGCGCGGCGTGAGCATGTCGCTGCCAGGCGCGCCAAGCCCGTCCAGCGCCTTGTGGCACCACTCCCAGTCCACCCACAAGACGGGACGCCTGTCCAGATAGGCGCCGAAGAGGTCCATGAAGGCGCGCGCGTTCTCCAGGACCACCGCCTCGCAGGCGTCGAACTTGACGGCATACCACGTCATCCAGCCGGCGGCGGGCGTCTCGAAGCCGCGGCGCGGCCTGATGCCGCGGTAGGGCACGCCGAAACGGCGGCGGATGTAGTCCTCCTGCACCTCGAAGAAGAGGTCAAGCGCCTCGCCGCCCACGGCACAAAATTCATAGCGTCCCCGCCGCCAATCGTAGTAGACGCCATTGGCGCCGCCGACTTGGGGATCGTAGAAGACGGCGAGGTCGCGCCGGCGGTCGAAGAGGGCGTCGTCATGGCCGCCGACGGCCGGTCCGGAGACCGCGCCGAGCGCTGCCACCGCGCGGTCGAGGCAGACACTCATCAGCTCCGAGGCAGGCGTCCCCGGCAGGAAGGTCCCCTCCAGGCGGAGGCGGCGGCCATGGCCGCCGAAGGCGATGCCGCCGTAGCCAAGCGCAATCGAGATGGTTGCCGTCTCCATGGACGGCGGCCCCTCCTGCAGCGAAATCTCCAGCGCGAGGCTTTCGGCCTTCCCCTTCGTCGCCGCCCCGCATTTGCCGAAGGCGGAGAGCGGCACCGCCTTCCCGCATTCCCCCACGAGGAGCACTTTGCCCTCCATGAGCGTGAAGCCCTCGCCGCCCTCCAGCGGCGTGTAGTCCACCTTGAAGGCGCCGTCCTCCGTGTCAAAGGCCGCGTCGAATTGCTTGAAGGTCAGGAATTCCATGAAGATTCTCCTTTCAGCCGGTTGTCGTCGCGGCAAAAAATAACCCATCTTTCGCCGTCTGCCATGCGGCGGTGGCACGCGGAGACAACTCTTGGCAGAATTGGATATTGAATTAAAAGGAAGGAATGCTATATTCAGGCAAACGACGGCTTTTCCACTTCAACACAAAAAGGAATGAAACCATGAAATGCCAGGCAGCAGTCTTCCACGGGGCGAAGAAGCCCTTTGAAATCCGCGAATACGACGTGGCGGCGCCAGCGGCGGGCAGCGTCGGCCTCCGTCTCGTGTGCAGCGGCGTCTGCGGGACGGACGTCCACATCCACGGCGGCTATCTGGGCATGCCCGACTTCCCGCTCGTCCTGGGGCACGAGTTCATCGGGCGCATCGACGCCCTCGGCGACGGCGCGGCCAAGGACGCGCTCGGCCAGCCGCTCTCCGTCGGCGACACGGCGGTCGCCTGCGTCGCCATCCCCTGCGGCAAATGCTTCAACTGCCGCCGCGGCGAGACCGCCAGCTGCCTCGCCTTCGGCGTCACCTACGTCAAGAATGTCAATGACGTGCCGCACTTCCACGGCGGCTTCGCCGAATACCTCTTCTCTCCGGCGGAGAACCTCATCAAGGTGCCGGCGGGCGTCGATCCGCTGGCGGCGGCGGCCTTCCCCTGCGGCGGCCCGACCGTCCTGCGCGCCTGCGCCTACGGCGGCGGCCTGGAGGCGGGCGAGATCGTCGTCGTCCAGGGCAACGGCTCGCTGGGGCTCTTCGCCCTGGCCTACGCGAAGGCGTGCGGCTGCACGGTCGTCGTCCTCGGCTCCACCGCGAATCCCGCGCGCGTGGAGGCCTGCAAGGCGCTGAAGGCCGACCTCTTCGTCGACTTCCGCAAGGCCACCGCCGAGGAGATTCAGGCGAAGGTCAAGGAGCTGGCGGCGGCGGCCGGCCGCGGCGACGGCGCGGACGTGGTCATCGAGACAAGCGGCGCGAAGGACGCCTTCCCCATGGGGCTCTCGCTCCTGCGCACGCGCGGCCGCTACTTCGTGCCGGGGCAGTACTCCAACCGCGGCCCCGTCTCCATCGAGCCGCAGAGCATCACCTTCCGCGCCCTCCAGATCTTCGGCAGCGGCCAGTACACGATGGCCGACCTGGGCGCCTACCTCGACTTCCTGAAGGCGAACCCCGCCCTCCAGCCAATCTTCAAGGGCCTTGTGGCGACCTACCCCGTCGCCGACGTGAACGCCGCCGTCGCCGACGCGGCCGCCGGCAAGGCCATCAAGGCCGCCTTCGTCCCCCGCCCGTGACATACCTGCTGGGCGCAAGCCCCATCACCTGCGCGAAGACCCGCGAATAGTAGAACTGGTTGGGGAAGCCGACGGCCTGCGCAATCTCCTTGAGCGGGCGACCCAGCTGCAGCATCGGCAGCGACTGCTCCACGCGGATGCGCTGCAGAGCCCCCACGACCGTCTCCCCCCTCTCCGCGCGGAACCTGTGCTGGAGCGTGGAGACGCCGGCTCCCAGCGCCCGCGCCATCTGCGGCAGGTTCAGCGCCTCGCCAAAATGCGCCTCCAGATAGGCGACCGCCCGTTGCGAAAGGCTTTCCTGCGGCGGCAGGAAGCCGTCCAGCGCATAGGCGCCCTCCTCCTCCAGCCGCCGCGCCCTTGCGAGCAGGGCGAGGATGCCGAAGAAGCGGACATGGGCGTCGAAATGGGCGGCGCCGCCGCGCCGCGCGGCCTCCTCGGCCAGCTCCCTGAGCCGCCGCCCCAGCTCGCCCGTCCGGTCCTCCAGCCGCGCAAAGCCCTCGGGATTGTCCGTCAGCGTCCGCAGGAGCGCATTGTCCCCCTGGAAGATGATCCACGCGCTCCTCACGGCGACGGCGCGCCGCGCGTCCTCCTCATAGAGGACGCCTGGCGGGTAGAGATGGGCCATGCCTGGCAGGCGCTCCCGCCAGGGGCCGCCGCAGCGGATGCGCATGGGCAAGCCCGACAGCATGTAGTCGAGCACCCACGTGTCCTCGTGGCGGCAGCGCAGGATGCGGGCGGACGGCGCCCGTTCGCAGACGGCGGCGCCCTTCAGCCGCAGCGGATTCTTCTCGTCAGGAAACGTGTAGGAACGGATCATCGGCTTCCTCCTGGCAGAAATCGACATGCTTTTCTTCGTACTATAATCATTTCAAGGCAATCCCATAGGCAGAAATGGACATGCAAATGAAATACGACTGGAGAAAGGTCCTGGCGCGCGAGAAGGCGGCCACGGGCGAGGAGCCCAACCTCTTCACCTACTGGTGCGG
>CACZQQ010000303.1 GCA_902783355.1 uncultured bacterium | reverse complement strand
GACGCCGACGAATACGGGACGCTGCAAGTCGGTTCGCCGATGCTGCCCCTCATGCGCCACATCCACTGGCTGAACGACTACCCCTACGGCTGTCTGGAGCAGACCGTGGCGGCCGCCTTCCCGCAGCTGGCCGTCCCCATCCTCGCCCATCTGAATCTGGTTCCGGCGAGCTTCGTCGAGACGGCCAGAACGAAGGTCACGGGGGCGCTGGACCGCCTCTCCACCATGAGACGCGGCAACTTCTACTCCATGTGGCCCGGCGAACGCGAGCACTGGATGGAGGGCACCCTCTTCGCCTGGCTTTTCATCCTGGAGGCCGACCGCCAGGGCTTCACGCTCCCCGAAGGCGAGCGCCGTGAAATCATCGGTCAGCTGCGCATCTTCCTGAACCACAGGACCAACAGCGCCGCCGACCGCGCGCTGGCCACCTACATGCTCTCCCTTGCCGCCCCCGAACTGACCCTCGAATATGTGAAACTGCTCCCGCTGGACGACGAGGCGCCCCAGGCGGCGCAGGTCCGCTTCCTGGCCGCCATGGCCCTCATCCAGGGCGGTTTCGCCGCCGAGGGCAACACCCTCCTGAAGGAGCTGGAGAAAACAGGCGGCCTCGGCGACTTTGACAGCACGGAGCGCGCCACGCCCCTGAGTTCGCCTGTGCGCAGCACGGGCCTGGCCCTCTGGCTGCTGGCTGAAAAGATGCCCGAACACAAGTCCGTGCCGCTTCTGGCGGACGCCCTCCTGCGGCTGGAAGCCTCCGACGGCTCCTACTACACGACCCATGAGCACGCCTGGGCCGCCCTCGGCCTCTCCCAATACCTGGCCGCCTGCCTGATGAACGGCCGCAACGGAGCCGCCGCCATGAAGAAGCCGGAGGGCCCCTCGCTGCTCGAAGCCGACGCGCACTACGCCGCCACGCTGGAGCTGCAGCCCCTCCATGGCGCCGCCGAGAAGCGCGCCTGGGAGGACACAGGCTTCGGACAGCAGAAGCCCTGCCGCGTCAATGACTTCGCCGGCGACATTCTCGTCACCAACACGGGGGACACCGAATTGCTCGTGGAAACATCGCGCCGCGTCGCGCAGCCGCGCACGAAGCCCGTCCGCAACGGCCTCGCCGTCACGCGCAGGTTCTACTCTGCGGCGGGCCTGCCCGTCACGGAGTGCAATGCAGGCGACCTGCTGGAAGTCCAGATCACCCTCAAGGGGCAGGCGGCCGCCGACCTGGTCATCTGCGACCTCCTGCCCGGCGGCTTCGAAATCGAGGATCCGACCCTCCTGACACGCACCTTCATCCCGCCGGAAATGCCCCAGAGCGAAAAGGCGCGGGCCATCTTCGTGCCCAAGCTGCTGGAACGCCGCTTCGACCGGATGCTGGCCTTCGGCAACTTCATGGGCTGCACGGACAACCAGGACGGCCTAGTCCTGAAATACCATGTCCGCGCCGTCGCGCCTGGCCGCTACTCCATCCCGCAGGTTCAGGCGGAACCCATGTACGCCCCGAGGCTGAACGCGCTGTCGGCCGCGCCCGAGGAGCCCTTCGTCATCCATCCGCAGAAACCATAGCGGCGGCGGAATCCCCCCGCCGGCAGGTGTGCACGGCCACGGGCCGTGCACTCAGGACGGCCGCCCTGGAGGGCCTTTCCGCAAGCGATACGACTGGTGGGCACGGCCACGGGCTGTGCACTCAGGACGGCCGCCCTGGAGGGCTTTTCGCGCGGCCGTTCGCGACCGCCGCAAGGCGCACTTACTTGCCGGCGGCTCTCTTTTCCAGCAGGCGGTGCGGATTCGTCCAGCAGACGCGCTCAATGGCTTCGTCATCGAGGCCGAGTTCGTTCCGAAGGACTTCGGCGCAGCCCTTGAGCAGGCTGGAACTGCCGACAAGGCAGCCCTTTGCGGGGTTGTGGTAGAGACCGTTGGGTTCAAGGACGGCATCGTTGCCGTAGGAGTGGTAGCGGCCTGGCGGCAGCCCCGCGACGGAGCAGGCGTCGCTGACCGCGATGAAGCGGTCAAGCCCCTTGCAGCGCAAATAGCACTTCAGGACGCGCGGCGGCAGATGGTGCCCGTCGGTGATGGCCATGATGGTCATGTCGTCCTTGGCAAGCCCCGCCCAGATGGGATTGCGGTGGCGGTCGAGGGCGTTGGGGAGGCCGTTGCCCAGGTGGGTCATTGTGTCGACGCCGTAGGCGTCGAGCTGCTCCGCCGTGCAGTTGCTGTGGCCGGCGGAGACCACAATGCCCAGCCCGTGCGCATACTCTATAAGTTCTTGCGCACCAATGAGTTCTATAGCAAGTGTCAGCAAGGCAACCTTGCCGTCCGCCAAAGCGTAGAGTTCATCGAAGAGCGGGATGGAGGGTTCGCGGACCGCCGGCGGATGGTGGGCGCCGACATAGCCAGGCTCCCTTGAGATGAACGGCCCCTCCAGATGGAAGCCGGGCAGCGCCCAACGCAAGCCGTGCCTTTCGATGACGCGGTTGACCAGCGGCAGATTCCGCCGGTAGACCTCCATCGGCGCCGTCGGGAAGGTCGGCAGAAAGCGGTCGCATCCCGTGGCAAGAATCTTCTCGATGCCTGCCAGACACGCCTCCTCGGTCAGTTCCGGATCGGTGAAGTTCATGCCGAAGGCCCCGTTCACTTGCAAGTCAAAGTATTTCATCGTGCTATCCTCCTGGCGCAGAAGATGTTATGTATTTTCATAGCTCCTTGTCCTTCAACAACTTGAAGGCGTTCTTGAGGCCCATTTCCGTGCCGACGAAGCAATCCTCCATGCCCTCGAATTCGACGGAGACGCAGCCATCGTAGCCAGATTCGCGGATGACTTTGCAGATGCTGCGCAAATCCAATGACCCGTCACCTATGATTGTTCCGCGCAAGTAGTTACCCCCTTTTGTCCGGAACCATCCACCGCCGACAGGCGGGTTGCCGCAGGGGCGACGGAAAAGATCCTTCAGATGAATCATGGCGGCCAGGCCTATATTCATGCGCACCGAAGCCAGATTGTCCTCGTCGACGCAGCTGAAGTTCGCCACATCCAGCGTGGTGCGGTAGTAAGGCCTTCCAACGGCGTAGATGAGACGTTGGATGCGCTCCGCGCCCTGGAAGTGGAAGCCATGGTTCTCGACGGTGGTGACAATGCCGAACTGGTGGGCGTAGTCGGCGATTTCGCGGCAGCATTCCGCCGCAGGTGGCAGGTCCTTCTCAAAGTTTTCCAGCGTAGCCTGTTCTGGATTGCGCCACCCGACGTCAAAACGCATGCGGCCGACGCCCAGACGCGCGGCGATATCCACTTCCCGCTTGACGCGGGCCACCTCCGCGGCACGCTCTTCGGCGGTCTCCTTGATGAAAGACGCGCCGACGGTGTAGCTGGAAAGCATGATGCCCTCCTCCCGTGCGCGCGCAACGCATTTTTCAGGCATGCCGTCGTCGTAGATGGGGAAAGTGTTGCCAGGCGACAGTTCAAAGCACTCCGCGCCGTGCTTTGCAGCCCATGTGATGGCGTCGAGAGGTGCCAGACGGCCGTCGCGCAGGGCGTTGGAGAGGCTGTAGCTTGTGATGCCGATTTTCATGGTTGGTCAATGGTTGCAGTGACAGTGGATGCTATACCTTTGCGGGGCCCGTTTCGAAGGCGTTGACGGCGGCGATGGCGGCGGCGAGGAAGTCGTCGCCGGCGCGTCTGTGGAAGCGCGGACCGAGGGTTGCCTCGTAGCCGCCGCGGCGATATTCCTTCGCCAGCGGCAGGTAGCCCTCATAGCCGCCTGTGATGGAGATGAGTTCGGCGTTCGGGCAGGCCCGCTTGAGGCGCAGCCCGATTTCGGTGAGAACCTCGAATGGCATGCCGACCAGGACCTTGCTGCCAAGTCGCAACAGTCTCAATGGCAGTGGGAAGCGGTCTTCAGGGTAGGTGGCGGCGAATTCGGCCTCGTAGGTTCCCCTGATGACACGTTCCACATCAAAGTTCTTGCCGCTGTTCTCCTTGAAGACGTTCGCCAGATAGCCGTCAATGTCCTGCCGTGGGCATTTGACGCGCAAGGCCACTGGCACGTCAACCACCCTGCCCTCCAGCCGGAAGTCGTCGGCCTTCCGGAAGGTGCGTTCCGCCATGCGGATGGCGCGCGCCATGGTTTCGCCGATGTCGCATGGACAAGACATGTAATGCACGACGACGGCCAGCTTCGTGCGCGGCGTAATCCGCTCCTCGAAGCTCTCCGGCGACATCTGGAGGGTCTCCGCATCGATGTCGCAGAAGACCACCGAGGCGCCCAACTGGAGCGCCCCCAGGCAACTGGCCCAGTAGGTCAGGCTCGTGCAGATGACCTCGTCCCCCGCCGACACGCCGAGGCCGTACATCGCGGCCGTCAGCGCACTCGTGCCGTTGTTGTGCGACAGCGCGAACTTGCGCCGCTGCCATTTGGCAAATTCCGCCTCGAAGCGTGCCGCAATGTCCGTGCCCGACATGTTGCCCGACTCTAGCACGTCCGCCTGCGCACGGCGCATCTCGTCGTTGACGATCGGCCAGTGGAACAGCGCCGCATCGTGCGCCGAGATCACTGGACTGCCGCCGTTAACTGCTAACTTGCCCATCGCCGTGGCCCCTTTGCTTCCTCATACCCTCTTTCATTGGCATTTGCCATACTGTAACACCTATGTCTTTTTCGGTGCCCGTCCATGGCCTACAGAAAAAGGAAAATGGGATACATTATGTCCCATGGAAAGAGTTACAAGACAATCCATACGCCTCGCGTGGCTGCTGGCTCTCCTATTCCTCTTCGGAGCGCCCCTTTCCGCCGGGGAGGACGACTTCCTGCGCCCCATCGGCAAGCCGCTGGAGGCCAAGGCGCAGCGACGCCAGGGCGGCGAGGCCCTGCCGCCCCTGCCGCTGCCCGTGACCCCATTGCGCCGCAGCGAGAAGAAGCGGCCGCCGTCGCCGACCGCCCTCATCGGCAAGGTCATCTGGGGCGGCTTCCTCGACTTCACGCACGAGGACGGCACCACGGAGCGCGTCTTCGACTGGAACATGGTGCCGGCGGAGGCGCAGCAGCTCCTCAATGCGGTCAAGCGCGCCATGAAACTGGAATACACATGGCAGGCCACCGACCTCGGCACCTTCTCCGGCTCGCCCGCCGAACTGCCCCTCCTCTACTTCTCCGGCGGACGGCACATCAGCTTCACCCCCGAAGAGCGCGCCAAGCTGCGGCGATACCTCCTCTCCGGCGGAACCGTCCTGATGGACGCCGTGGCCGGATCGCCCTACTTCTTCGAGAGCGCCCTGCAGGAGGCGCGCGCCATCCTGCCCGAATCGCCCGTCCAGCTTGTCAGCGACGACCACGCCCTCTACCGCATGGTCGTCCAGAAGACCACCGTCAAGATCAACGGGAAGGCGGCGCAGCCCAACTTCTACGGCGTCTACGTCGGCCCGAGGCTGGCCATCATCGTCTGCCCCTTCGGGCTGGGCGCCGGATGGGACAACGCCTCGCCCACGCTGATCGCGGAGGCGAAGACGGTGGACGCGCAGGACGCGCAGGCGCTTGGCCTCAACATCGTGGCCTACGTCATCGGCTGGTTCGAGACGGGGCAGGCCATCGCCAGCGGCGCCCTCCGCGACAAGCCCGCCGCCGACTCCCCCGACCACATCCGCTTCGCCCTCCTGAAGACGCAGGGGCTCTGGAACGCGACGCCAGGCGCCGAGGCGCGCCTCATGGCCTTCCTTGCACGCAACAACCGCCTCGACGCGGAGACCGCCCCCGTCCACGTCGACCCCGCCGCCGCGGCCCTGGACGCCTATCCCTTCCTCGTCCTCAACGGCCTCGGCGACTTCAAGCTGGACGGCGCCGCCGTGGAGAACCTGCGCCGCTATCTGGACAACGGCGGCTTCCTTGTACTTAATAATGTACTAGGCATGAACCCCTTCGACGCGGCGGCCCTGCGGCTGGCGGCCGCCCTGGCCCCCGACCAGAAGCTGGAGAAGATTCCGCTGTCGGACGACCTCTACGCCAACGGCCCCTACCACTTCAACGGCAGCGGCTTCTCCGACGCGGCCGCCGTCAAATATCCCGACCAGGACGGTCCCCTGCTCTACGGCCTGCGCAGCCGGCAGGGCGACCGCTGGACGCTCATCTACTCCCCCGTGGACATGGCCGGCGGCTGGCTGGGCACCGACCAGCCGGGCAGCGTCGCCTACGACGCCTCGACCGCCCTGCGGCTGGGCGCCGACATCCTCTTCTACTGC
Organism: uncultured bacterium; assembly: GCA_902783355.1. The sequence continues at coordinate 2,606 of CACZQQ010000303.1, read as the reverse complement.
CTCACAAGATAACGCGTAACCATCTCCCATGGAACATCCTGTCAACGAACTGATTTCCGATGTGGGCGAACTGCATGCCGCGCTGGGCGACATGCGTCAGGAGCTCGCCAAGGTGATTGTGGGCCAGGAGGCGACCGTCGAGAAGGTCATCGCGGCCATGCTGGCGGGCGGCCACTGCCTGCTCATGGGCGTCCCCGGCCTCGCCAAGACGCTTCTTGTCTCCACGCTGGCGCGCGTCCTCGAGCTGGATTTCAACCGCATCCAGTTCACGCCCGACCTCATGCCCTCCGACATCACGGGCACCGAAGTGCTCGACACCGACGCGGCCGGCAAGCGCAGCCTGCGCTTCGTCAAGGGCCCCGTCTTCACAAACCTCCTGCTGGCGGACGAAATCAACCGGACGCCGCCCAAGACGCAGGCCGCCATGCTGGAGGCCATGCAGGAGCGCCGCGTCACCAACAGCGGCAAGAACTACCCCCTGCCGGAGCCCTTCTTCGTGCTGGCCACGCAGAATCCGCTGGAGCAGGAGGGCACGTACCCGCTGCCCGAGGCGCAGCTGGACCGCTTCATGTTCCTTGTCAAGATGGACTATCCCACGCGCGCAGAGGAGATTCTCATCCTCCAGCAGACCACCACGGGAACCGCGCCCGAACTCAAGAACATGCTGGACGCGCAGAGCGTCCTCTACGCGCAGGAGCTGGTGCGCGCGGTGCCCGTCAGCGACCACGTGGCGGCCTACTGCGCGGACTTGGCGCGCATGACGCGGCCGCAGTCCCCCGAGGCGCCGCAGTTCATCAAGGAGAACCTCTCCTACGGGGCGGGGCCGCGCGCCGGCCAGTATCTGATGCTGGCGGCCAAGGCGGCCGCCGTCATGGACGGCCGCATCAACGTCAGCTGCGAGGATGTGCGCCGCCACGCGCCGGAAGTCCTGCGGCATCGCATCGGCTGCAACTTCCATGCGGTGGGCGAGAATCTGACGGCGGACGACCTTGTGCGGCGTCTGATCGAGCAGGTCCCGGAGCCCAAGGCGTAGACGGCACCAGATGGCGGCACGGCTCACATATCTGCCCCCCAAGGCGTTGGACACCCTCCAGCGGCTGGAGCTGGTCGCGCGCGACCTGGTGGAGGGCGGTCTGCTTGGCCTCCACCGCTCCCCCTTCCGCGGCTTCTCGCCCGAGTTCGCCGAATACCGCGAATACACCCCCGGCGACAATGTGAAGTATGTGGACTGGAAGACCTGCGCCCGCACCGACAGATGCTATGTCAAGTGCTTCGAGGAGGAGAGCAACCTGAACGGCTATGTCCTGCTGGACACCTCCGCCTCCATGGCCATGCCCGACCAGGCGGGACGCCCCGTGAAGTTCCGCTATGCGGCCGCGCTGGCCGCCGCGTTTCTCTATCTCTTTAGACGTCAACATGATGCAGGAAGCCTTATGACCTGGAGCGACCACGTGGGCGAATGCACCGAATGCGGCACGAGCCTCGCCCACTTTCTGGACTGCATGCGCCGTCTGGAGGCCCTGAAGCCCGGCGGCGCCTCCGACGCGGCCCCCTGCATTGAGAGCCTCGCCGAACGCATCCCCCGCCGCGCCATGGTCCTTATCTTCTCCGATTTCCTCGACCGACGGCCCGACTTCTACAAGTCGCTGGCGCGCCTCCTCTTCAACCGCTGCGAAATCATCCTCTTCCAGGTCATGAACGCCGACGAACTGGAGTTCCCCTACGCGGGAATCGTCCGCTTCAAGGACCCCGAAAGCGGCCAGACGATGGAGCTGGACGCGGACGGATGGCGTGCCGAATATCTCGCGGGGCTTGACGAATGGAACAGGCGCCTGCGCGCCTTCTGCGACAGCCGCCACGTCACCATCGAGCCTGTCTCGACCGCCCTGCCCTTCGAGCGCGCGCTGGCGGCCTATTTCGCGCGGCGGGAGGCCATGCTGAAATGACCTTCGGAAACCCCGCCTATCTGAAAGCGCTCCCGCTGGCGCTGCTGCCGCTCCTCCTGCACCTCTTCTATCCGCGGCGCCGCCAGACGGTCGTCTTCGCCCCCTTCATGCTGCTGACTGCGCAGCAGCGCCATCCCGCCATCCGCCGACGCCTCCGCGAACTGCTGCTGCTCCTTCTGCGGATGTTCGCCATCGCCTGCGCCGTCCTCGCCATGGCGCGCCCGCACCTGAAGGGCATCGCCTTCGGCGGCGAGAACGGCACGGGCGCGGCCATCCTCCTGGACGACACGCTCTCCATGACACGGCCGCGACCCGGCGGCGGGCAGGCCTTCGCGCAGGCGCAGGAGAGCGCCCTCGCCATTCTGGAAGCGCTGCCGCCCTCCTGCCGCGTAGCCGTCGTGATGGCCTCCGGCGCGCCGGGCATGCCGCTGTCAAGCGACCGCGAGGCGCTCCGCCACTTCATCTCCGCCACGGAGGCGACAGGCTGCGCGGGCCTTCTGCCGGAGGCGCTGGCCGCCGCCCTCCGCGAACTCAAGCCCCTGCCCATCGGCCGCCGCCAGATCTTCATCCTCTCCGACTTCCAGGCCAATGCGCTGCCGGAAGGCCAGCAGACGGACCTTGAGGGGATTCCGCTCTACGGCCTGAACCTGGGCACGCGCG
>CACZQQ010000302.1 GCA_902783355.1 uncultured bacterium | reverse complement strand
GAAGCGGCGGCGCACGTGAGTGCGCGACCTCGCGTAACCGCTGGCAAGCGCCCGTCAGGGCGCGCAGCCTGCGGAGGGCCAATCCAAGCCCCCCGGCGCCCGTCAGGGCGCGACAAAATGGTTGTTTCCCAACCCTATGGGGGACACGGCGTTCAAAAAAAGCATTCGTGGGCTTGTTTTTTCGCGAAGGATGAATTATAATTTACCGTTGTTTTTCCAGAATACCGTGCATAATTCCAACATCCCCAAGGAACTCCCATGAAAAGAAACTTCACCCTGATTGAGCTTCTGGTCGTCATCGCCATCATCGCCATCCTGGCGGCCATGCTGCTGCCCGCGCTGGCGAAGGCCCGCGAGAAGGCCCGCTCCATCTCCTGCGTCAACAACCTGAAGCAGAACGGCCTCTTCGTCGCCATGTACACCACCGACAACAACGAGGTGTGGGCCGGCTACATCGCGCGTGCCTCCACGGGCGCGCTGAAGGGCATCGTCGCCAACATCTCCACCTGGGCGGACAACTTCGCCGACTTCGGCTACGCCGCCTACCTCTCCAAGCAGTTCTACTGCCCCGCCGGCCCCGCGCCGGACAACTGGACCAGCGGCAACACGATGAACCGCACCTACGGCACCTACATCAACGACATCACGGCGCCCCAGAGCTGGCTCCTGCTCAAGAGCAACATCTACACGAACAACGCCCCCAGCCACAACTACCGCTGCTACAACGTCGGCCTGATGACAAGCCCCAGCAACGACATCTGCATGGTGGACAGCCTGACCAACACCAAGACCCAGCAGCTCTACACCGTCTATCCCGTCGCCGGCCAGGCCCACGCCCACGCCATCCACGGCGGCGCCATCAACACCAACTTCTTCGACGGCCACGCCGAAAGCTGCCGCCCCGACAACCTGCTCTCCAAATGCAAGGACGGCGCCGGCAAGGACTACCCCGCCAACGGCACGCTGCCGTACTTCACGCAGGACGGCGTGGACACCACGCTGACCTACTAGCGCGCGTACATCACATCATAAGTAGAAGGACACAGCGCCCCGCGACCCTGCGGGGCGCTTCTGCTTTCCCCCGTCAGGAGGAGACGATTTGGCCAAACGGGTTGGAAACTCCGAAAGAGCGATTACATTATCCGAAAATCTGTAATCATTCCAAATTTCAACCTTCCACAGGAGGCCGACCATGACGCCCCGAATCGCCGAACTCAAAGAGTACATCGTCTCCCACCGCCACCATGCCCTGCGCCGCGAAGTGAAGTGGAGCCTGGCGGAGCGCTTCGCCGCGGAGAAGACCGACAAGTACACGCGCGTCGTGGAGGCGCTGGAGGAGGTCCTGAAGGCGGAGCGGCCCGCCTTCCTGCCCAACGAGCGCATCGCGCTTGTGCGCACCGTCAGCAACCTGCCTGACATCTACACGGAGGCGGAGATGGCCGAGATGAAGCGGCTGCACTCCTTCTGCGAGCAGGGCAAGGAGTTCAACTTCACGCCGGACTACGCCTCCGTCATCGGCCTGGGCTTCGACGCCCTGAAGGAGAAGATCCAGGCGCGCATGGCCACCGCCGACGGGGACGGCCGCGCCTTCCTGGCGGCGGGCCTGCGCAGCATCGACGCCGTGCTGGCCTTCGCGGAGCGCTACCGCGCGGCGGCGGAGGCGGCGGGGCTGACGGAGATCGCGCGCACGCTGGCGGTCGTCCCCCGCAGGAAGGCGACCACCTTCCTGGAGGCCATGCAGTTCTTCCGCCTCCTCCACTACACGATGTGGTGCGAGGGCGAATACCACAATGGCATCGGCCGCATCGACGTCTGGCTCTATCCCTACCTCAAGCACAGCCTGGAGAGCGGCGAACTCACGAAGGAGCAGGCCTTCGAGCTCTACGAGGAGTTCTTCCTCTCCTTCAACCGTGACAGCGACCTCTATGTCGGCGTCCAGCAGGGCGACAACGGCCAGAGCCTCATGATCGGCGGTTGCGACAAGGACGGCAACGAGGTCTGGAACGACATCAGCGAGATGACGCTGAGGGCCTCCCGCGAACTGCTTCTCATCGACCCGAAGATCAACTTCCGCGTCAGCACGAAGACGCCGCTGGAGCGCCTCGTCATGGGCGCCGAGCTGACCAAGGCCGGCCTCGGCTTCCCGCAGTACTCCAACGACGACGTGGTCATCCCCGCCCTCGTCAAGATGGGCTACGAACTGGAGGACGCGCGCGACTACGCCGTGGCCGCCTGCTGGGAGTTCATCATCCCCGGCATCTGCCGCGAGGCGGTCAACCTGGACGCCATGTCCGTCCCCGCCGTGCTTGTTGATGTGTTAGATTCTTCCAATGCAAGCACTTATGATGAATTTCTGTCGGAATTCGGGCGCGAGCTGCGGAAGCGCGCGGAGAAGCTTGTGGCCAGCTGGGCGAACATCTCCTTCCTGCCGGGCATCTTCGTCTCCATGCTGTGCCCCGTCTCCATCGAGAAGGCGCAGACCATCTCCTACGCCGGCAAATACCACAACTGGGGCGTGCACGGGCCGGGCATGGCGGTGGCGGCGGACTCGCTCACCGCGCTGCGGCAGGTCGTCTTCGAAAAGCACGAGCGCACGCTGGCGGAGTTCTCCCGCATCCTGAAGGACGACTACAAGGACGCGCCCGACCTGCTGGCGGAGGTCCGCAACTGCGTACCCAAGCTGGGACAGAACAGCCCCGAGGCGGACGCCTCCCTCAAGGACGTCATCCGCCTGTGGGGCGCGGCGTGGCAGGGGCTGAAGAACGCGCAGGGCGGCCTCATCCGGCCGGGGACATCCTCCGCCATGTACTATATATGGTACAGCCGCGACTTCCAGGCCACGCCCGACGGACGCAAGGCCGGCGAGCCCTTCCCCGCCAACTACGCGCCCGCGCTGGACGTGCAGGTGGACGGGCCGCTGAGCGTCATCCGCTCCTTCACGGCCCCCGACTTCACCGCCACCTGCAACGGCGGCCCGCTCACCATCGAGCTGCACAACAGCATCTTCACCGCGCCGGAGGCCGTCGAGAGCGTCGCCCGCATGATCGCCGAATTCATCCGCCGTGGCGGCCACCAGCTCCAGCTCAACTCCATCAACCGCGACACGCTGCTGGACGCGCAGGCCCATCCGGAGAAGTACCGCAACCTCATCGTGCGCGTCTGGGGCTGGAGCGGCTACTTCGTCGAACTCGACAAGGTGTATCAGGACCACATCATCCGCCGCGCCGAGATGATGATGAATGGCTGACGTCACCGGCACCATCTTCGAGATCCGCGAGTTCTGCCTGCACGACGGGCCGGGCATCCGCACGACCGTCTTCTTCAAGGGCTGCCCGCTGCGCTGCCTGTGGTGCCACAATCCGGAGAGCTGGTCGCCCAGGCCGCAACTCATGCTCTCGGGCCCCCACGACTGCATGCATTGCGGCCAGTGCCGCGAGGTCTGCCCGTCGCCCGGCAGGTGCATCGGCTGCGGGCGCTGCACGGCCGTCTGCCCCGCCATGCGGCGGAAGCTGTGCGGCAGGGTGGTCACGGCGGAGGAGGTCGCGCACCGCATCCAGGCGGACGCGCTTGTGCTCTCCTCCTCCGGCGGCGGCGTCACCTTCTCCGGCGGCGAGCCGCTGGCGCAGCCCGAATTCCTCCACGCCCTCTGCCGCCGCCTGAAGCCCCTCCATCTCGCCATCGAGACCAGCGGCCACGCCGAGCCGGAGGCCTATCGGCAGATGCTGGAGGACGTCGATTTCGTCTTCCAGGACATCAAGTGCGCCCTGCCGGAACGCCACAGGCGCCTGACCGGCGTGGACAACGCCCTTATCCTTAATAATATTGTACGGCTGCAGGACAGCGGGAAGCCCTGCATTGTCCGCATCCCGCTCGTGCCCGGCCTCAATGACGACGACGAGAACCTGGCCGCCACCGCCGACGTGGTGGGCAGGAAGGGCGGCGGCCTGCTGGAGGTGCAGCTGCTGCCCTATCACGACGGCGGCGCCGCCAAGCACCGCGCCCTGGGGCAGACGCCCCCGAAATATACTGTGGCCGCCCAGGCCAATCCGCGCGCCGAAGAGATATTCCGCCTGCGCGGGCTGAAAGTGCGCACCCTCGGGTAGACTTCCGGAAGGTTTCGGAGGTTCCGGAGGTTCCGGCGCTTCCGGAGGTTCCGGAGGTTCCGGAGGTTCCGGAGGTTCCGGAAGGTTCCGGAGGTT
>CACZQQ010000301.1 GCA_902783355.1 uncultured bacterium | reverse complement strand
CTCGCTGAAGTTCGGCGACGACGGTAGCGCTCGGTACGCCGACCTGCTTGCCACGGGCGCCTTTGAGGCCTCTTCAAACGATCTTGTGTACGCCGCGAAGAAGGATCGCGGTCTGCTGGCGTGAGGACAAGAATAGGATAATTAATTAAATGCTGGAAATGAATATGTTGAGAAAATTCATCGTGCTTTCATTGCTGTTGTGCGGGCTTGCCCTGCGGGGCGCGGTCATTCCCAAGCAGGGGCAGACGCTGGCGCTGTCGGCGGGGTGGAATCTCGTCATTTTGCAGGGAACTCCGACGCAACTGAAACGACAGGAGCTCCAGCTGCTGATCCCGTGGGTCTATGATGCGGCTGATTGTGCCTATATTATATGTACAGAACAGACATCGTTGCACAACGGCAGCGTCGTGTGGTTGTGGAGCGCGACGGCGCGGACGGTGGAACTCGCCTTCGTGCAGGAGGAGGCTAAGCCGGAGCCGCCGCTGGCGGAGACGGGCTGGAGCTTCGTGGGGGCGTCGTCGGATGCGCCGGCATGGCTGTCGCAGGCGTCGCGGATTTTCCTGTGGGATGCGCGACAGTTCTATCTGGAGGCGGCGCAGCCCATGGAAGGGCAGGGCGCGTGGGCGAACAGGGAGTGACGTTGTCGCATCCTTCCGCCGGCGGGGCTCATTTCCCGAAGCGGAGCGTGTAGAGTTCCGTGCGGGGTTCCAGCGTGAGTTTGACGCGGAAGGGCGTCGGGGGCACGGCGGTCTGGCCGTTCTGCCAGACGAGCGGCCTGGTGGCCGTGTCGTCGCCGTCGAAGCGCGCCGCAAAGCCCTCCAGGGGCTGGCCGTCCTCGCCGCAGAGCTGCACGGCGATTCGGCCCTTGGCGTTGAGGTGGAGGGCGCAGCCGGCCGCCGTGAAGGGGCGCGAGAGGAGTTCGGCGGGGGCGTCGTCCTGCGGCGCGACGGCCATGAAGCCGTCCTTGCGGAAGCGCGCGAAGCCGGTGGTGTTCTCCAGGCAGGCGACGACGGAGTGCGCCAGTTCGTCCCACGAGCCGTGCATGTCTGTCTTGAAGAGAGGCCACTGCTGGGCGAGGTTGCGGCTTTCGAAGCTGCGCCGCATGGTCTCGCCGGTCATCTTGGAGGGGTCGCTGGGGGAGGGGTAGAAGTGCGGCCGCCGCCAGCAGGCGCCCAGGCCCAGGAAGTATTCGCCGCCATGTTCGTAGGGCGGGGGCGACGGCTCGACGAAGATCATGCCGTAGAGCCAGCTGTCCTTTTCGGGCGTGTTGCGGATGAAGGGGGAGGGCTTGTCCAGGCGGTTCCAGGCCAGGCCGTCGCGGCTGTAGCAGATTTCGGGGTAGATCTGCTGCCTTTCGCAGTCGTAGGCGGCGAGGAAGCCGACGTAGAAGTCGCGGTCGACGCGGTGGACGGCGTAGCCGTAGTGCTGCCAGCCGTTGGGGTCGGAGAGTCGCGGCGGCGCGAAGTAGTGGTACGACCAGTGGATGCCGTCGCGGGTGGCGTAGAGGCGCATGACGCGCTTGGTCTCCGGCAGGTTGTCGTACTCTATGGTATAAGGGGGGAAGACGCGCAGCTTGCCGGCCTTGCCGACGCAGAGGGTCCTGCCGTCGTCGGTCAGGTACTGGTTGCCGAAGTTGTCGTTGCAGTCGATGTCGGTCTCCAGGGCGTCGCCGCTGTAGTCGAAGCGCTCCACGTAGAGGGGCTTTTCCGTGAGGAGGAGCCATTCGCCGTCGCGTTCGATGAGCGGGTAGGTCGTCCAGGGCGTGATGCCCTTCGCCTTCAGGTCGCCGAGGGAGGGCGGGAACCACTGCACGCGCACCTCGGCCAGCTCGAAGGGGCCGTCCTTTGCGGCGTCGTAGGGGCGGATGGCGGCGTCCGCGAACTTGGTCTTCGTGCCCCATTTGGGCCTGGCGGCCTCTGGCAGGGGCGCGTAGGGCGAGACGACGAACTTCGGCCTTTCGCCGGTGGGCGTCGTGTCGGCGGGCGGCGACCAGTGCTCCAGGTCGCGGCTATGGCAGTAGGCATGGCGGACGGTGCCGTCGGGCATGGTCTCGCGGAAGCGGAAGACGAAGTTGCCCTGGCTGTCCTGCGAGAGGAAGTCGCCGGCGCGGCCGTCCTGCCGCCCGCCGCCGTGGGCGAGGCGCTGGCTGACCTCCACAGGACGCGCTTCGGGAACGAAGAGCCGCGTGTTCCTGAGCGTCTCGAAATGGAAGTCGTCCACGGGGAAGACGCGCATGTCGGCGACGTCGACGGGGCCTTCGGGCGGCTTCGGCGCCTCCAGGCGGTCCACGCGCAGCATCCGCTGGACGCTCCCCTTGAAGGGGGAGTCGGCGTCTTCGCTGGCGATGGTGACGACGTAGCGGCCGTCCGCGATGCCTGCCAGCGGGATGTCGATGGCCTGCGGCCCCTTCTTCAGGACGACCTTCTGGACGGCGACGACGCGGCCGCCGTTCTCTTCGGCGACGGTGAGGGTGGCGGGCAGTCGGTTGAGACGCGTGCCCTCAAGCAGCAGCGTGGCGGTTTCGGCGTTCTGGTAGACAGGGATGGGGAAGTCGCCCGTGACGGCGTCGCGCAGCCAGAGGGCGAGGTCGTCGGAGCGCTGCGCGCTGTAGGCCTCGATGGCGCGCAGGTAGCTGACGCGCTTTTCAGGCGGGACGAGATCGGGCGAGGAGGCGGTGCGGCCCGTGTGGCCGGACTTGGTCACGGTGAGGCGCAGCCTCTCCGCCTTGACGGGGGCGAAGGCGTGCTCGAAGCAGTAGTCTTCGTCGCCGGAGGCGCCGCTTTGCGCGAAGGAGGGCATCTCCTTGGCCTCCACAAGCGGGTGGTAGTAGCCGTTGTTGAAGCGCTCGACGGTGTAGCCCGCCACGCCGCATTCGCCGGAGGGGTTCGGCGCGTATTTCAGGTTGCCTGGATAGATGCGGACGAGATTGATCTGCTCAGGCTGCGCGAAGATGATCTCCACGGAGGAGGGCACGCCCGACAGGGAGACGGCGGCGTTGTCCGAATGGGAGCCTTCCAGAAGGGAGGGCGCCTCCTGCGTCGTGCCGTCCGCGTTCGTGACGACGGCCGTCGCCCCGTAGAGCGCCGCCGCCACGTTCTTGCGGTTCGTGATGGGTTCCGGCGCTTTGGCCAGGACGGGAAGGGCGGCGCAGAGAGCCAGGGCGAGCAGATGTCTTGCCAGCATGTTTCTCTTGAACATGTTTCTTCTTCTCTTGATGTTGACGCGTGATGACGATGCCTTGGCAGGGGGCGGGCCGTGAAGGCGCCTATTTGATTTCCCAGACCTTCACTTCGTCGACGAAGTAGGCCTTGCCGGCGGCGGGCGTGACGGGGCGCATCTCCATGCCGATGATGTTGCCGATGTCCTCCGGAAGCGCCAGCGTGCCGATGGTCTCGGTGGCGTCGTCGATGACGGCGTAGTAGGTGCATGTGTTGGCGGCGCGGTTGAAGCTGATCCGTATCTTCACCCACGTGTCGTCGGGGCACTTGATGCCGGAGCGGTTCCACTTGTTCTCGTTCACGTTCCAGAAGGCGAACTGGTGGTTGTTGTCGAAGGTGGCGACATTGAGGGGCCTCTGGTTGGGGCCGTCGCCCTTCTTGGCGATGAGGCAGACGCCGAAGTTGATGCCCGCCTCGCGGTTGGCCCACAGCTCGACTTCGACGGAGCCCGTCAGCGGGCGCGCGAAGAAGCAGGCGGTCGTGTAGGGGTTCTTCTCGCCGCTGGTGAACTTGAGGGAGTTCTCGCCCACGGCGGCCTGGTCGCCGGAAATCGTGATGTAGTCCTTGCTGGCCTCCATGAAGGCGGCCCAGAGGCCGACGGGAATGCCGCGCCCCAGCGTGTAGCCGTTCGGGCTGGTCTTGCTGAAGAACTCCCTGTCCTCAAAGCCCTGGTCCACGATGACTTCGCGCTCGCCGGAAAGCGCGGCGGGAGCGGGTTGCGCCGCAGGCTTGCCGGCGGCCTTGTCAGAGGCGGCGGGCGCCGCAGGCGTCGCGGACGGCGTGTCGATCTCCCTGGGGTAGCGCTTGTCATGGCTCTGGTAGTATTCGCGCAGCTGGACGGCCTTGGCGAGGTCGGCGGCGGCCTCGGGATGCTTGGCAAGGGAGGTCTTCAGCCAGGCATCGACTTCGGCAGGCGGCGCCCAGCCGTATTCGGCGGCGATGTCGCGGCGCGCGTTCCATGCGCAGGTCACGAGGAAGAGCTTTTCGCGGCGGACGCGCGCGGGCGGGACATTGACGCGGACGTGGGTGAAGCCGTCTTCGCGCCAGAGCTGGTAGCCGTCGGTGGCGCTCTCCTGCAAGGGGTGTCCGTTGAGCCTGAGTTCAAGGACGTCGAGCGCCTCCAGGGGAAGGAGCAGCCGGATGGCGAGGCCTTCGTCGAGGGCGGGTTCGGGCGCGTCGGCGGGCGGCGTCCCCTTGGAGAAGAGGATGCGGTTCACGTTGGGCGGCGCGGCCTTGAGGAAGGTGCCCAGCGCGTCCAGGTCGAAGTAGCCGAGCGGCGTCAGGTTCCTGCGCAGATCGGCGAGGGAGACCTGGCCCCATTCGCCGGAGTCCTTCATGGAGCCTGTGAGGGCGGCGAGGGCCTGCTTGCCGTAGGCGACCATGCCGATGGTGTAGTTGCCGGAGTTGGGATAGGAGGAGCCCACCGCGAAATAGTCCTGCTTCTGCCAGAGGGAGGAGCGGCTCTGGCGGCGTGCGGCCGCCGTGGCGCCGTAGGATTCGACGACGAGGCTGCTGCCGCCGCCCTTGATGGTGTTCACGCGGAAGTCCTTGACGGGCCCCGTGGAGAAGCCTTTGTTGGAGAGGCGCATCAGCTCCTTGAGGGGTTCCGTGACCGTGAAGGTCCATGTGGACTCGATGATGTTGAGCATGGTGTGGTGGCGGAAGAAGCCGTACATGGCGGGAAAGTAGTAGGGCTGGCCCATCTCGCAGAAGCTGCGCTGCCTGTCGCCCATGGCGGGGCCCCAGACGAGGCGCTGCGAGTCCTGTCCGGAGTCCAGAATGCCGAAGCCGGCCTTCGCGCCGGCCGCCGCCATCGCCTGCCGCAGCGACATGTCCCACGGTACCAGCGACGAGTTGCTGCCGGCGCGCCCCACCGTCGCGGGCTGGATGTAGGCGTTGAAGTGCATGCCCGTGCCGTGGACGTCCACGTGGATGTCGGGCTTGTATTCGTCCTCCACGCCGCAGAAGGCGATGTATTCGGGGCCGATCTGCGGGTCCTTGAGCTGCAGCGTCTCCAGGTCGATGCGGTTGCCTCTCCCTGCGCTGTAGGTGTCGAAATTGAAGGAGTTGCCAAAGGATTCGCGGATGAAATAGGGTTCCGGATTGGCGATGGGGATGACGAGGACCACATTCTTCCGCAGGGACTCCTGCGCCTCGGCGTCGTCGGAGAGGAGCCATTGGACGAAGGCCATCATTCCTGCGGTGCCCGTGCGCTCCGCGCCGCAGTGCAGCCCCGTCAGCAGGATGACGTGCTTGTCGTCGTCGGGCACGCGCTGGTCTGTCAGCACCATCAGGTAGACGGGGAGCCCGTTGGGGGACTCGCCGCGCTTCTCGATGCGCACCAGGTGCGGATGCGCGTCCTGCAGGTAGTGGAGGGTGCCGATGTAGGTTTCCAGCGTGAGGCGCGGGGCCGGCCGCTTCCACGACTGCTCCAGGTCCGCCAGGCCGGCCGCGCGGGCGGCGGCCTGAAGCAGAACCGCCAGTAGCGCGAAAAGGAGGATTGTCTTT
>CACZQQ010000300.1 GCA_902783355.1 uncultured bacterium | reverse complement strand
GCGAACTTCCCGCCGCCGGAGACCTTCCCGTGCGTGCAGATGGAACGCTGGAAGGAGGAGGTCGAGAAGCGCACCAACGGGCGCGTGCGAATCCGCACCTATCCGGGCGGCACGCTCCTGGGCGCCAAGGCCATCTACGACGGCGTCGCGGACGGCACCGCCGCCATCGGCAATTTCGCCATGAGCTACCAGCCGGGCCGCTTCCCTGTCTCCGAAGCCGCCGACCTGCCCCACTTCTTCCCCGACGCCAAGACCGCCAGCCACCGCCTGGCCGCCCTCCTCAAGCAGGAGAATCCGGCGGAGTTCGCCGAAGTCAAGCTCCTCACCGCCTTCACGTGCCCGCCAGGCGTCATCATGAGCAGCACGCCCATCGCGGACGTCACCAGCCTCAACAACGCCACGCTGCGCAGCTCCGGAACCAGCCTGGAGGCGCTCAAGCTGCTGGGCGCGGCCCCCGTCGCCATGCCGCAGTCCGACGTGCCCGACGCCCTCCACAAGGGCGTCATCAGCGGCATCGTCTCCTCCGGCGAGGTCATGAAGGACATGAACTACGCCGCCCAATGCAAATACGTCGTCGAGGCGCGCCTGCCCGTCATCAGCTTCGCCGTCGTCATGAACAGGAAGAAGTGGGATGCCCTTCCCGACGATGTCAAGCAGGTCTTCGAAGACCTCTATTTCGAGCAGGCCGACTGGACGGGCGCCTACGTGGACCAGCACGTCGAGGACGCGTTCGAATGGTCCAAGGCGACCCACGGCGTGGCCATCACGCAGCTGGACGACGCGCAGCTGGCTGCGGTCCAGGCGCGCCTGGCCCCCATGATGGAGGCCTATGTGCAGCGCGTCGCCCAGAAGGGGATTGACGGCCGCCGCCTCATCGAGTTCCTGCAAGGCACGGAGGGCGAGCCCAAATGAACCGGCTTGTCCGTCTGGAACGCTGGCTCTGCCTGGGCGGCCTGGGCGTGGCGGGCTTCCTGCTGGGCGCGCTCGTGCTGCTCTCGGGCGCCAACGTCTTCGGCCGCCTGTTGGGGCATCCCATCGGCGGCAGCTATGAGATCTCCGGCTTCCTGGGGGCGCTCATCGCGGCGTTGGCGCTGGCGGACACGCAGCGCAAGCGCGGCCACGTCGAACTCGACATGTTCACGAAGCGCTACAAGCCGCTGGTGAAACGGCTCGTGGGCGCCTTCAACATGCTGTGCGGCTTCCTGCTGCTGCTCGTGCTGGCCATCCAGCAGATCAACCGCGCCAGGCGGCTGCTGGCGGCGGGAGAGCTCTCCGAGACCCTCCGCCTGCCCTATCCGTGGCTCATGTATCTGTGCGCGGGCGGCCTCATGTTGCTCGCCTGCGCCTATCTGACGGACTGCATCTATCTGCTGACGCGCAAGGACCCCGACACGGAGGCGCTGGCCGGCGTCGGCCGCCAGGGCGTCGTCACCTCCATCCGCAACGACGTCGTGCTGCCCGCCGCCAAGGAGGAGACCAAATGAACGCGGAAATGATTTTCGGGCTTGTCGGCATCGTCGTGATGCTGCTGCTCATCCTCTTCGCGGGCATGTCGCCGGGCCTCGCCATGCTGCTGGTGGGCACCATCGGCTGCATCGGCCTCATGCCCGAGGTGACGCTGCAGACCGTCTTCGCCGGCACGACGGGGCGCGAGGTCTGGGACGTCTTCTCCAACTACGGCTTCACCGTCATCCCGCTCTTCGTGCTGCTGGGGGAGGCGATGTTCCACGCCGGCTACAGCGAGCGCCTCTTCAAGGCGGCGCAGACATGGTTCGGGCAGAAGCGCGGCGGCCTCGCGGTGACGACGCTGCTGGCCTCCGCGGGCTTCTCCGCCATCTGCGGCTCCAACACCGCCACCGCCGCCACGATGGGCTGCGTGGCGCTGCCGCCCATGACGGAGGCGGGCTACCGCAAGGAGCTCAAATGCGGCAGCATCGCGGTCGGCTCCACGCTGGGCGTGGTGATCCCCCCCTCCATCGTGCTTGTGGTGTACGGCCTCTACACGGGCGTCAGCATCTCGAAGCTCTTCGCTGGCAGCATCCTGCCCGGAGGGCTTCTCGTGGGCGCCTTCGTGCTGACCGTGCTCGTGCTCTGCGCCATCCGCAAGGACTGGGCGCCAGGCGGCCAGGCGCACACCTTCGGCGAACGCATCCGCTGCCTCGGCGGCGTCCTGGAGGTCGCCCTGCTCTTCGTGCTCATCATGGGCGCGATGTTCACGGGCATCGTGACGCCGACGGAGGCCGCCGGCTTCGGCACCTTCTGCGGCATCGGCTGGTGCCTCCTGCGGCGCCATCTCGACTGGAAGGGGCTTGTTCAGTCGCTGAAGGAGACGCTGCACATCTCGGGCATGGTCTTCCTCATTCTCGCGGGCGCCACCATCTTCGGCAAGTTCCTCGTGATGACGCGCCTCCCCTTCCTGCTGGCGGACAGCGTCTCACAATGCAACCTCCCGCCGATACTGGTGCTGGCGGCGATCGCCGTCTGCTACCTCATCGGCGGCTGCCTGATGGATTCGCTGGCCTTCCTGATGATTTCGCTGCCGCTCTTCCAGCCGCTCATCATCCGGCTGGGCTACGACCCCGTGTGGTTCGGGCAGGTCGTCTGCCTCGTGACCACGCTCGGCGCCGTCACGCCGCCCGTCGGCGTCTCCAGCTTCATCGTGGCGGGCATCAGCAAGGACACGAGCGCCGCGCAGGTCTTCAAGGGCAGCATGCTCTTCCTGCCCGCCTATCTCCTCTGCTTCGTCATGCTTCTCCTCTTCCCCCACGCCATGGTCACATGGCTGGCCGGATTCGTGAAGTGACTTGCGCAATTGAAACCCGCATGTCGCACGTCGCATGTCGAACCGCATGTCGCACGTCGCATGTCGCATGTCCTTGAAAAAACCCTCCGCATTGACGCGCAGGCATGTAAAACCACCGCAGGAACCATGGGAAGCACAAGCCATATCAATATCGCCCCCAGCCAGTTGAAGGGGATGAGTCCCATCATGCGCGACGACATGGCCCG
>CACZQQ010000299.1 GCA_902783355.1 uncultured bacterium | reverse complement strand
GGCGGATGGGGGGGATTTTTGTATCCATGGCATTCTTCCGGCGGGGTTGCTCTTTGGGAAACGCCGTAAATATACTCCCTGTCTGAATGGTTTCCCGCGCGCCTATTCCACAAGGCTGTGCAGGCAGCCGGCGATGGCGCGCCCGACGGAGGCCACAAGCTCTGTGCGCAGGGGCTCGTTGTCGGCGCAGAGGCGGCAGACGTCCATCAGGCGTTCCGCGCAGAACTGCATCCCCAGCGGCAGGGTCAGCATCTCGTTGCGCGTCTCCGTGCGCGACGGGACATACGGCGGCATCGCCATGTCGTATTCGCCCGACAGGAAGCCGCGCAGGCGTGCCGCATGGATGGGATGGCAGCGTCTCGTGCGCCCGTTCTCCCAGTTCCGGACCGTGCTCCAGTCCGTGTCCAGAAGGCAGCCGACCTGCTTGAGGGAGAGGCCGAGAGACAGCCGCTTCTCACGGATAAGGTGACGCACGGATGATGTCATCTTGCCATTGAAAGTGTCTTCTGTGGATGACATGGTTGCCTCCTTTTGGTTTTCTTGTTTGGTTAAAGAATTTGCAATAATGTAATCCACTTTTATATATTTTTCAAACAGGAATGCAAAAAACAAGTTCCCCCCGCAGTTTTCGACCGGGCTGCGGGGGGACTGGGCTATGCCTCGAAATATCTTGCCTCGACGAGGCGGCAGAGGGCGTGGTAGATGGGCAGGTGGAACTCCTGCACGCGATAGGTCTGGGAGACGGGGGCCTTGACGGCCACGTCCGCCTCGCGTGCCAGCCGGCCGCCGTTTTCGCCGGTCATGCCGATGACGGCGATGCCCTTCATCTTCGCAACGGCGACCGCATTCGCCACGTTGCCTGCGTTGCCGGATGTGGATATTCCTATAAGTACATCTCCTGGCCTGCCAAGCGCGTAGAGCAACTGCGCCTGCGCCAGGTCGGGACCCAGGTCGTTGGCGACGGCGGAGGCGGCGGCGGGAAAGTCCATCAGGGAGACGGCGCGAAGGCCGCGCTGGAGGCGGCCGGAGAGGAGGGCGGCGCGTTCGGCGTCGGTGCATTCGGCGAGGCGCGCGGCTTCCTCTGGCAGCATGGGCCGCTTCCGGCAGAAGCCCTTGAGGAGCTCGCCCGTGATGTGGTCTGCGTCCGCGCAGGAGCCGCCGTTGCCGCAGACGAAGAGGGTGCCATCGTGGTCGAAGCAGGCCGCCATCAGGCGGTAGGCGGCGAGAATCTCCTCGCGGATGGGCTTGACCTGCGGGAAGGCGGCTTCCAGGTCGTGCAATGCGGTGAAATCGTCTTTCATGGCTAGATGTTCATGTCGATCTTGACTTGCGGGAAGGCGGTGAGGCGCAGCATGACGGTTGCGCGGAAGTCGCCGTAGTCCCAGCCGACGCCGGCCACGACCGTCCAGCAGTGCAGCCTCTTCGTCAGTTCGTAGGAGTGTTCCGCGACGCAATGGCGTTCGAAGTCGTATTCATGGTAGATTTCGACGCTCATGTCCTCCGTGAGCGGGACGAAGAGCGTTCCGGAGATGGTGTCGGCGCTTTCGAAGTGCTTCTTGACGTAGGCGCTTTCGCCGGTCAGGTCCAGCAGGGACGACCCCATGGAGTAGGTGCTGGCGGAGAGGTGCTTCTTGCGGTAGATGTACTTGCCGGAGAAGTGCAGGGCCTCGTCGGCGCCGACTTGGAGGCCGACTTCGCCGCGGTGGATGTCGCCTTCGCCGATGTCGTAGAGGAGGGCCCCCCAGGTCTTGAAGTCGTCCGAGGTCTGGAGGGTCAGGCGGTTGCCCAGGTCGCCCCAGTGGCTGTCGGTCTCAATGTCGCGCCGAATCTTCGCATCCAGATAGGATTCCAGTGAGAGGACGGGGTGCAGCGCGCCGTCCTTGACTTCGCCCCAGCGCTGGTCGAGGCCGAGGCGGACGAAATGCTGTCGCTGGAGGCGGTCTGTCTCGTCGAAGAAGTAGAGATGGTCGCGGTTCTGCGTGGGGCTTGGCGCGTATGTATAATTAAGGTAGGGCTCCACGACATGGCGGAAGACGGGGCATGAGTCGCCCTCGCGGAGGCCGCCGAAGTCGGCCGACAGGCGCGAACGCGCCTCCAGCCCGAACTCGGTGGCCAGCCGCAACCGCGCGCCGCCGCGGTCGTCATAGTTGCGGACGGGGGCCGTGTTGTAGGGCGCGTCGGGGTTGTCCGCGTCCACCAGGTTGGCCAGGTCTTCCGTGGAGATGCGCCGCCGGCTGCTCTTGGAGTAGCTTGTCGCGCGGAACGAGGCGCGCGGCGTCAGCGTGACGAACTCCTGCACGTTGATGGGCAGGGAGAAGGTGTGCAGCGTGTCGGCGCGGAAGGCCGAATAGTCGTTCGGATCGCCGTAGAGGTCGCCGTTGTAGAGGGCGGGATCCAGCAGGCGCGGGCGGTCGCTCCGCCGCCATTTCATCGTGTAGTAGCCGGCGCTTGTGGCGCTGTCATAGTGCAGCAGGCTTCCGAAGAGGGAGGCGCGCGGGACGTTGAGGCGCAGTTCGGGCAGTCGCTCGCCGACCGTGTAGAAGGAGTTGATGCGCGGGCGCGCCTCGATGGCCGCGTCGAGCCAGCCGAGGTCGTAGTCCAGCGAGGCCACAGACTTGGGCTGGCCGATGTGTCGCCATTCGCGCTTGAACCAGTCCTCCAGCATGGAGATGTCGGAGAGCCAGTCCACATTCAGACGGAGTGTCATGTTTTGTGTAAGTTCTTCTCGTGCATAGAGATGTGTGCGAAAGCGGTCTTCCTGCCGCTTGAAGCGGCGGTCCCAGCCGTGCTCCGTCTCCGTCGGCTTCCAGTCGTGGATGGCGTAGAGGTCGGTCGCGATTTCGCGCGTCTCGCTGCGGTAGGTCGTGTTTTCGCCGAGGCCGAAGCCGCGCTTCGACATGCTGTCCAGGTAGAGGCGGCTGTCGCCGTTGTCGCCGTGCTTCCAGACGCGGCCCAGCCGCAGGAAGGCGCCGCGCTTGCCGCCGTAGCCCGGATGGATGATGAGGCCGGCGGAGTTGTCCGTCGAGCCCGCCAGCCATGGCAGGTAGAAGACGGGAATGCCGAAGAGCCTGAGTGTGGCGTTGGTGGCGGTGAAGGTCTTGTCCTTGGGATGGAAGCGGAATCGCGTGGCGTTCACGGTGTAGTGCGGCTTCTCGCAGTCGCATGTGGTGAGCCAGGCGTGGCGGATTTCGCCGGAATCGAGTGCCTCGCCCTCGCCGCCGTCGCCGCCGCCATGCCAGACTTCCCCGTCCAGCTTGAAGGGGCCGAAGGAGATGCGCTTCTCGTTCAGGTTCCCCTGGATGGCTTCGCTGCGCCATGTGCCGCGCTGGGCGTAGGTGACCTCGACGCCCCCTTGCGCGCTGTAGTCGCCGGTCTCGCGGTTGACGCGGACATGCTGGCAGGTCAGGCGCACGTCCTGATAGACGAGCACGACATTGCCGTCCGCCGAGGCTTCGGCGCTGCCGACGGCGTAGCTCACCTGGTCGGCGGTGATGTCGAGTTCGCCCTGGAGGGCGCCCCCGTCCTGCGCATGCAGGGCCAGAAGCCCCAGGCACAGTCCAAGGGCGATGATGGAAAGGTGAGTTCGTTTCATGGAAATGCGGGTTTACAGTCCCCTGCGGCGCTTGAGTTCCTCGCTGGAGCGCCGCAGCGTCTCCTTTTCGGCCTCGGTCAGCTGTTCGTAGCCCTGGCGTGCGATCTTGTCTAGGAGGCGGTTGAGCTCCTCGGGGTCGACGGGGTAGGAAGTGCTGTCGGCCGGAGGCGTGAAGGAGGAGGGCTGCCTGCGCTCTCCGTCGGTGCGTGGCCACGGCCGCCGTGGGGCGGGCGAGAAGAGGCGCCGCAGCCAGTCGGGGCAGCCGTTGGCGCGGGCGAGACGGTGCATGAAGAGGAAGCCGCCCAGCGCGCCGCCCAGATGCGCCGTGTGCGCGATGTTGCCGCCCGAGTTCATCAGGGCCTGGACGATCTCG
Source organism: uncultured bacterium (assembly GCA_902783355.1). The sequence goes on along the minus strand of CACZQQ010000299.1, from coordinate 637 downwards.
ATGCCGCAGTAGACCACCACCAGCACCCACAGTTTGACCGGCACGGGCGGGATCAGCAAGAGGAAGCGCGCGTTCGGGTTCACCATGGCGGCGGCCACCATGACGCCGAAGACCGCGCCGCTGGCGCCGACGCAGGCGGGGGCGGGGGCGAGGGCGGGGGCGCCCGCGTTGGCGATCAGGAAGAAGAGGCCGCCGATGACGCCGCTGAAGAGGTACATCAGCAGGAAGCGCGTGCGTCCGAGGACCTCCTCGACCATCCGCCCGAAGATCCACAGCCCGTACATGTTGAAGAAGATATGCGTGAAGTTGGCATGGAGGAACTGGTAGGTGACGAGGCGCCACGGCTGCCGGAGGCCCATGCCGGAGATCAGCGCAAGCGACTCCTCCATCGCCTCGCTGTTCAGAAGGAAGAGCAGGACGTTGGCGATGATGATGTGGAAGATGATGCTGTGCCGCGCCCAGTAGCCCTGGGGGCGGTAGCCGTTGTCGTTCCTGCGGAAGTAGTCCCTTTCGTTCAGCATGGTCTGTCGTGCGTGCCTTACTCAGTGAAGGCGGTGAAGGAGGCGACAGGCGCCTCTTCGTATTGGGCGGAGACGGCCTTGAGGCCGGCCGGATGGCGGCAGGTGACGTGGAGGCC
>CACZQQ010000298.1 GCA_902783355.1 uncultured bacterium | reverse complement strand
CCTCGACCGCCGCTCCAAGAGCGCCTACTGCCCCGCCGGCCCCGCCCCCACCTATGGCTCCGACAGCGAGCACACGTGGAAGATCTACGGCGTCTACAGTGCGCAGGAGTTCGTCTCCGGCCATCCCCTCTATGTGAACAGCGCCTACTCCTTTGGCGACACGGCCAACAAGAAGAGCGCGGTCAACACGGAGCGCATCACCAATCCCGCCGGCACCTTCCTGAACATCGACTCCACCACCGGCACGACGACGCCTGACCAGTCCTACATCAACTACCGCAAGACCTACCTCGAGTACGGCCGAGCGGTCGCGCGCCACGGCGGCAAGCTCAACATGAGCCTGATGGACGGGCACGTGGAAAGCGTCACCAAGGACGGCCTCCTCGGCCATCTCAAGGCCAACTCGAAGGACTACCAGGCCGGCACATTCGTCGTCTCCGAAAACGACGGCGTGAAGGGCGTTGAGTACACCTTCTCCTTCTAGCCCGTCCAGTCGGGGTTCTGCAAAGCCCGTCTTCCTCGGCCCGCCTCGGCCTTGCATGGCCGGACGGGCCGTTTTGCGTCCTGCGCGGCCTATTCCGCCGTTCGCGGACTATAGTACCTATAAATACATTCCGCAGCCCGATTCCACCGACCAGAGAAGGATAACACCATGAAGAAATACGACATCGCCGCCTACATTTGGCCCTCCTACCACTACGAACCGCGCCTGGAGCGCTTCTGGCCCGAAAAGGACGGCGAATGGTACACCGTACGCCGCATGACCGCGCGCTTCCCCGGCCACGAAATGCCCCGCGTCCCGCTGCTGGGCTATCAGGACGAGGCGGATCCCGCCATCGGCCGCCAGCATGTCGAGATGGCCGCCAAGTACGGCGTCAACACCTTCATCATGGACTGGTACTGGTACGAGAACCAGCCCTGCCTGGAGCGGCAGCTCGACGAGGCCCTCATCCCTGCCCTGGAGAACTCCGACTCCAAGTTCTACCTCATGTGGGCGAACCACAACGTCACGCCGCTGTGGAACATGCACACCGACGACAACTCCACCCTCATCTGGGACGGCGGCGTGAACCGCGAGATCTTCGAGCCGATGATGGACCGCCTCATCGACAAGTACTTCCATCTCAAGAGCTACTATCGCATCGACGGCAAGCCCGTCCTCTCCATCTTCCTGCCCGTGAAGATGTGCGAGGCGCTGGGCGGCATCGAGGCCGGCGCGGACGCCATCAAGTGGCTTCGCGCGCGCGTCGCCGCGAAGGGGCTGCCGGGTATCCACCTGCAGACCATCTCGCGCCGCGGAGAGCAGCACATGGCGGCCGTCAAGGCGCTCGGCATCGATTCGGCCACCTTCTACAACGCCTTCGACTGCGGCATCGGCGAGGGCGACTACGTGCGCTTCTGCGACAACTGCGTCCAGCACTACAAGGAAGACTGCAAGAACTATCCCATGTTCTTCGCGCACGCCTCCGTCGGCTGGGACGCGACGCCGCGCTACCCCTCCATGAAGCATTGCGTCACGAACTCCACGCCCTACGCCTTCGAGGCGGCCCTGCGGCAGGCGAAGGCCTTCGCGGACGCGCGCCCCGACCAGCCGCCCCTCATCTCCATCAACAGCTGGAACGAGTGGACGGAGGGCAGCTATCTCCTTCCCGACACGAGATGGGCCTACGGCTACCTGGAGGCCATCCGCAAGGTCTTCGTGTACGGCGACTAAAAACTCATTGGAGCAAGGCATGAACATACTCGTCACCGGCGGTGCCGGCTTCATCGGCTCCCATCTCTGCCGCGCCCTCCTGCAGCGCGGCGACCGCGTGGTCGTCCTGGACGACCTCTCCACGGGCTGCTACCAGAACATCGAGGAGATCGAGGACAACGACCGCCTGAAGCTCATCGTGGCCTCCGTCAACGACGCGGCCATGGTGGACCGCTGCGTCCGCGAGGCGGACTACGTCTACCATCTGGCCAGCGCGGTGGGGGTCCGCCTCATCATCGACCAGCCCGTGCGCACCATCGAGAGCATCGTGGGCGGCACGCGCAACGTACTGACCTCCTGCGCCTGCTACCGACGCCCCTTTCTCCTCACAAGCACCTCCGAAGTCTATGGCAAGAGCACGCAAGTGCCTTTCCGCGAGGAGGAT
>CACZQQ010000297.1 GCA_902783355.1 uncultured bacterium | reverse complement strand
CACAGCGACGGCGACAACCCCGACCGCTTCAGCTACCATCCCGCCCTCCGCGAACGCCTCCTCAAGAGCACCGGCAAGGACATCTGGAAGGACGAACTGCCGCTGGAGCGCATCGTCGCCGAGCGCGCCGCCGGCTTCGCCGAATACGCCGAAGGCTGCAAGAAGCTCATCGGCGACCGCCCGCTCTACATCTACGGCTGGCGGCCCGGCAACGTGGAGTTCTTCGTCAGCCACGGCCGCACCAACATGGGCAGCCTCATCTGGCCCTACGCGCGCCTCATCCAGAACGGAACTGTCGCCGGCGTCGTCATGTATGAGGACTTCTCCGACTATTTCACGCCGGAGGTCACAGGCGGCCGCAAGATCGACCTGGGCCTCTACCGCTGCATGGAAAGCGGCCGCCGCCCGAAGGTCCTCGACCCCAATCTGGTCGTGCAGGAGTGCCCGAACCTGACAGAGATGGACTACTACGGCGCCGTCGAACTGGGCGACGAGTTCGTACGGTGGTTCAAGAAATACAACGGCATCGACGAAGGGCGCTAGCCGACCGGCTCGGCGGCTGTAGTGCCTGATCTTCTACGCGCGGGCTGCGGATTTTTCGCGCCGCGTTTGCGGGCGCCAAAGTGGCGCCCGCTCAAGTTGGAATGCGGGAGGGCCGCGCTCCTGCGCGGCCGCCTCCCTTCTGGAGCCTTCGCGGGGTTGGGTGCCGCCGGCGAAAAGCCGGCGGGCGCCGCATCAGCGGTGCCTCCCGCTTCGGCGCGGGAAATCCGGCGGTACCGGCCGCGCAGGAGCGCGGCCCTCCCGCCCCCGCCCAGGTTGGGAAGGCGCAAGCCTCGGGGGAATGCGTCATCAAATAAGCGCGCTGCGCAGGCCGTCGCTGAAGGCCAGCAGGCGGCAGGAGGCCGCGCCGGCGGCCGGACGCACGGCGACCGTGATGCGGCCGGCGAACATCCTGCGTTCAACGGCCATGGGCGGCACGGGGTCGGTGCAGGAGGAGCCCGTCCCCACGATGGCGCCGCCCTGACATTCGAAGCGCACCATGGGCGCGGCCGTGGGCACCTCGCGCCCCTGCGCGTCCACCGCAATGCAGGAGAAAAGCGCCAGCGACGCGCCGTCCGCCGGAACGGCAGGCGTCATCTCCTCCAGCCGGAGGCCGACGGCCGGGCCTGTCGTCTCACGGACATCGCGCGCGGCCTCCCTGCCGCCCCTGTAGGCGACAACTTCTAGCCTTCCAGGTACATACGGCACACTCCAAGTTACTTGCTGATAGGGAGTTACGCTCTGCCGCCCCAGAGAGGTGCCGTTGAGGAAGAGTTCGGCCTCCTCCGCGTTGGTGTAGCACCACACATCGATGGGCATGCCTTCCAGGCCATCGTGGTTCCAGTGGGGCAGGAGATGGGCCATGGGCGCCTCCGTCCAGAGCGAAAGGTTCTGGTAGAAGGCGTCCTTGCGCTGGAGGAAGAGGTCGTAGGCGCCGGAGGTGGAGCAGAGGAAGGGCCAGCAGGCGCCCTCGCCGCGATAGTCGAGGCCCGTCCACTGGAAGCCGCCCATGAGCCACGGCCGTTCCGCGATGTACTTCCATGTGTCGGCACGGTCGTAGACCTGAAATTGACCGGCGGGCGGATCGAAGTCGCGCGCGTCGCGCAGCCCATGCGCCAAATCGCTGCCGTAATAGACGCCGCGCATGGTGCCGTTGGCACTGTTCTCGCTGGAAATGAAGGGCTTGTCGGCGTATTTCGCATGGATGGCGTCCAGGACGCGCATGCTGTAGTTGACGGCCACCACGTCGCACTCCTCGAAGGCGGTCGCGCGGTCGAGGTTGGTCATGGCGCAACAGACGGGGCGCGTCGTGTCCCATTTATGGATCTCGTGGGCGAGGGCGCGCTGGATGCGGTGCCCCTGGATGCGGCCGTGGTAGTCCATCTCCTCGTTGCCCGTGGACCACAGGAAGACGGAGGGGTGGTTGCGGTCGCGGCGGACAAGCATGGCCATCTGCGACAGCGTGTCGTCGTTCGATTCGAAGCGGCGGTTCTCGTCCATGACAAGGAGGCCCATCTCGTCGCAGGCGTCCAGCGTGGCCTCCTGATGCGGATAGTGGGAGAGGCGCACCGCGTTACCTCCCATCTCCTTGATGAGCTGAATCTTGTAGCGGCAGATGTTGTCGGGGACGGCCTTGCCGGTCAGCCCGAAGTCGCCATGCAGGCAGACGCCCTTGACCTTGACAGGCTTCCCGTTGAGGAAGAGCCCCTCCTTCGCGTCAAAGCGGAAGGTGCGGAAGCCGAAGCGGACGGACTCCGTGTCGCAGACACTCCTGCCCTCCCCCTTCGCGACCGTCGCGCGCAGCGTGTAGAGCACGGGCGATTCCAGAGACCACAGCCGCGGCGAGGCGACGCGCATGGAACCAGCCAGCTTCGTCACCTCGCGGGCCGCCAGCGTCCCCGCCAGCACGGCTTTGGCGACCACATCGCCGTCAGGAGAGACAACCTCGCATGTGACGGCGGCCGGAACGGCCTCATAGCCGCTGTTGCGGCAGGCGACCTCCACGGGCACCTCCCACGTGTCGCCATCCGCCGGCGGCTTCGGGGCGGCATAGAGCCCCCACAGGTCCACCGCCACCGTGTCTGTCTTGACGAGCCACACGTGGCGGTAGATGCCGCCGCCCGCATACCACCAGCCGTCGTAGCAGTTGGGATTCACGCGGACGGCGAGGACGTTCTCGCGGTCGCAGCGCGCCAAATCGGAGATGTCCACCTCGAAGGAGGCGTAGCCGCCCTCGTTGTGGCGCAGGAAGCAGCCGTTCAGATAGATGTCGGAGACGCCCGTGACGCCCTCGAAGAGGATGGTCAGCCGCTTTTCAAGGTCTTCTTCCGAAAGCGTGAAATGCTTTCTATACCAAGCAGTTGTATACTTAAAGAAGCCGAGGGACTTGTTCTCCAGCGGGTCAGGCGTCTGGCGGACGATGTAGTCGTGCGGCAGGTCGACGGCCTCCCAGCGCTCCGACGGCAGCTCCTCCTCGAAGCTCCAGTATTCGTGGACGTCCTTGTGGGACCATGCGCCCGGCCCCCACTTGAGGCGCTCCGTCTTCGCGCTGATGTAGGTGCCGCATTTGGTCTTGGAAGGCTGCTCTTCGGGCGGGTTCTCCAAAAAACGCCACTCCCTGTCAAAAAGGATTTTCTCTCGCATGGGTCTCACTCCCTTGCCTTGTTGGGCCGCACAGGCCGCCGCGCATTTGCAGAAGTCGATTTCTGCATTAGTTTAATGCAATTTCCGAAAACTGCCTCCCTTCCCGCATGGCCAAATTCAGAATCCTCCATTTTTCCGACGTGCACCTGGGGCTTCGCGAGTTCCATGCGCGCTACCTGCTGGACAAGCGTCTCTTCGGGCGCCTCAACCAGTTCCTGCGGCGCGCTTCCAACTTCCAACTTGCTCGACTCGAAAGGCTTGCAGACCTCCAGCGCGACTTCCGCCCCGACTGCACCGTCTGCACGGGCGACTTGACCACCATCGGCAGCGCCGACGAATTCCACGCGGTCGCCGAGGCCCTCGCCGACGTGCGCAGACACGCCGCGCATTTCCTCTACGTCCCCGGCAACCACGACGCCTACGTCTCCGCCAACCGCGACGCCCTCGCCGACGCATGCCGCCTCTTCAGCGACGGACGCTTCGGCCTGGAGGACTTCCCCCTCAGCCTGCAAGTCGGCCCCGTGGAGTTCATCGCCCTCAATTCCTGCCTGCCACGCCCCGTCTGGCTCTCTTCTGGCAAACTCCCTGACGCCGTATGGCCTAAATTGAATTATATTTTGGAGAAAAACCTGCCTGCGGGCCAAATGCGGGTGATGCTCAATCACTTTCCGCTGGCGGACGCCGACGGCAAGCCGCTCTCCTGGCGGCGCCAAATGAATGATTTCGCGCGCCTGCGCGAGATGCTGCCGCAAGGCCATGTCCGTGCCCTGCTCTGCGGCCACATCCATACGGCCTACCTGCGCGACCTCGCCCCCGAGGGTGCCCTGCAGGTCTGCGCCGGCTCCCTGGGCCTCCGCGGCACCTGCGCCGCCATCGAGGCCGATACGCAGACCGGCGCCGTCGAAGCCAAAATCGTCCAACTTTGAACCCCTCCACGGAGACACAAGCATGAAGCACTATCTGGCACTTGATCTGGGCGCCTCCTCCGGACGCGCCATCATCGGCACCCTGGGCGACGACGGCTCCACTTTGGAATTGAAGGAAGTCCACCGCTTCCCCAACGGCGCCGTCGAAGTGGACGGCGGCCTCCACTGGGACATCAACCGCCTCTTCGAGGAGATCAAGACCGGCATCCGCAAGGCGGCGGCCACCGGCGTGGAAATCCGCGCCCTCGGCATCGACACGTGGGGCGTCGACATCTGCTATCTGGGCAAGGACGGCAAGCTCATCGGGCTGCCGTGGCACTACCGCGACGAGCGCACCGACAACGTGGAGCCGTGGGTCCTCCAACGCGTCTCCAAGGCGGAAATCTACGCGGAGACGGGCATCCAGTTCATGAACCTGAACACCCTCTACCAGCTGGCGGCCTCCGTCCGCGACAACGAGGCGGCCCTCAAGCAGGCCGACAAGCTGCTCTTCATCCCCAACGCGCTGACCTACCTGCTCTGCGGCGACGTCTCCGCCGAATACAGCATCGCGACCACCTCGCAGTGCTACAACCCGACCACGCGCCAGTGGTCGTGGAAGCTGATCGACGCCATCGGCCTGCCGCGCTCCCTCTTCCCCGCCATCAAGCCCTCCTGCTCGCCCGCCGGCGTCCTCTCGCCCGCCCTCCAGAAGGAGCTGGGCTGCGGCCCCATCCCCGTCATCCTCGTCGGCGCGCACGACACCGCCAGCGCCGTGGCGGCCGTCCCCGCCACCGATCCGTCCGACACCGACTGGGCGTACCTCTCCAGCGGCACCTGGAGCCTCATGGGCGTGGAGCTGGCCGAACCGCTGGTGACGCCCGCCGCCGAGGCCGCCAACTACACCAACGAGGGCGGCGTCGGCGGCCGCATCCGCTTCCTGAAGAACCTCGTCGGCCTCTGGCTCATCCAGCAGAGCCGCGACCAGTGGATCAAGGAGGGGCGCGAGTACTCGTGGGGGCAGATCGCGCAGATGGCCACCGAGGCGGCCCCCTTCCTCGCGGTCATCAACCCCAACGACCACCTCTTCAACGCCCCCGGCGACATGCCCTCCCGCGTCCGCCAGTACTGCCGCGAAAGCGGCCAGCGCGTCCCCGAGACGGACGGGCAGGTGGCGCGCGTCATCCTCGAATCCCTCGCACTGGCGTACCGCCATGTGTGGCAGGAGCTGGAGACGCTGCGGGGCCGTCCGCTGAAGCGGCTGCACATCGTGGGCGGCGGCTGCCGCAACGGCCTCCTCAACCAGCTGACGGCCAATGCCATCGGCGCGCCCGTCGTCACGGGGCCCATGGAGGCCACCGCCGTCGGCAACATCCTCGGCCAGGCCATCGCCACCGGAGACGTGCGCGATCTGGCCAAGGCGCGCGAAATCTCGCTGGCCTGCGCGGAGCAGGAGCGCATCCTGCCTGACGGCAAGGACGCGGCCGCATGGGAGGCCGCCTACAAGAAATTCACCAGCCTCCTCAAGTAGCCCATGCGTGCAAAGAGCCTCCCCATCT
>CACZQQ010000296.1 GCA_902783355.1 uncultured bacterium | reverse complement strand
TATACATAACTTATTACAATTCAATGATTTAATAACATCAACGACCGCCATGGCCGCGCTCTGCGGCCTCTTCGTGCTGGAGGGCAGGGCGGAGGAGGCCGTGCCCAGGCCGTCAACCCGTTCAGGCGCCAATTGGGCTCTCATGGCGGCCGCCCTCGGCCTTGTCGTCTTCACGGCGTGGCAACTGCCCAAATGGCACCGCCTGCAGGCGCTGGAGAATCTGCTTCGCGACCGTTACAGCACGCCTGCGTCCGTCGTCGCGGCTTTCCAGCAGGAAGTCCAAAGGACGCGTTTCAATCTGATTGCGCCGCGCATGCTCTGCGACTACACCGCCATGCGGCCCGAATTCCAGCAGGAGAGCAGGGCGGCCGCCCAAGAGTACATCCGCCGCGCACCGCATCGTTCCGGCGCCTACATGCGCCTGGCCGCCTTGGCCTTCCGTCTGGACGACGCCACCATGGCCGACGACATCCTCGCGCGCGCGCGCGTCTATTATCCTAACTCACCGCAGGCGCTTCTGTTGCAGGGCCTTCTTGCGCTGGACGGCCTGACATTGCAGGAGCGCGTCATGGCCTCCCAATGGAGCGCGGAGCGTGTGCAGGGGGAGCCGGAGGCGCGCGAGGTGGCCGTCAAGGCCTATCTGCGCGAGGGCGACTACGCAGGGCGCGCCATGGCGCAACGGCTCGTGGAACGCCTCAACGCCTTGCAGCTGTCCGCCCCGGACGATGCCAGTCGGACAGTCTCTTTCGTGCTGCAATAGCCGGCGAAGGCTTTGGCAGCGCCGCCCGACCGCGCGAAACAGGCTGGCGGCAAGGCGATTTCCAACCTGAGCCGGTGCCGCCTTGGCGTCGGCGGATGCGGCGCAAAAAACCTTCAAACTTTGCAAACCAGATTATAATATCGTGTTTTACGGAACGTGGAATGAGCGAGGCTTGGGAACTTGACGAAGGAAGAGTTATTAGATTGTCTTAGGAGCGACCCCGGTTCGGCGGCGCGTCTGGCGCAGCAGCCCGGCTGGGAGTTCAGGCTCCTGCGGGAGCTGGCGCAGACGTCAATGGACGTGCCGGGCGTGCCGCTCTTTCTGGCCTCGGTCCAGGAGGTGCCCTCCAGCATCCTGAAGCAGCTGTGCCACGAGAGCACCGACGCCGCCGTCGTGCATCTGCTGGCGCAGAACCTGAACTGCCAGGAGGAGCTCTGCCATCGTCCGGAGGCATGGGTGCGGGAGAGTGTCGCCGGATGCCGCCGTCTGGCGCCGAAGGTGCCGTCTCTTCTGCTGGCCGATCCCTCCGTGCCAGTCCGCTGCCGCCTGGCCGCCAACCCCGCGATCGCGCCCAACGTCCAGACACGCCTGTCACAGGACCAGGTGCCGCTTGTCCGCCTGAGCCTCCTGGAGAACCGCAAGACCGACAATGAAATCCTGCTGGCGCTCTGCGACGACATGGACACGACCGTCCACCTGGCGGCGCTGATGGCCCCCAGCCTGCCCTATGACTGCATCCGCGTCTGGGCAGGGCAGGGCGAAGAGCTGGGCCTGCTGGCCCTTTGCCGCCGGAACGACCTGCCGCCCAACATCGTCGAACTCATTTCCAAGAGCCCCTTCCCCTCCGTCCAGAAGGCGCTTCTGCGCTTCCAGGCCCTGCCGGAGGGCGTGCTGGCGCGTCTGGCCGCCGAAGGCGACGCCGAGGTCCTGATGATTCTCGCAGGGCGCACGACGCTGTCGGCGGCGCTCCAGGAGACCATCCTCGAGCGCGCAGACGGCGCGGCCGAAGTGGTCCGGACGCTGGCGGCCAACCGCGGCGTCGCCCCCGCTCTCGCGCTGCGCCTGACAGGCAGCGATGACGCGGCCGTCCTGGAGGCGCTCGCCCTCAATCCGGGGGCGGGCCCCGACAGCGGCGCGACCCCGCGTCCCGATGCGGAGGACACGCTCTTCGAGGCGCACAGCCGCCTCGCCGCCGGCGGCGGAGAAGAACTGTGCAAGCGCCTGCTGGCCAATCCCTGCGCCCGTTGCGAAGGCCTCATCCGGATTCTTGCCGGCCGCGCGACGCCCACCATCAGGAACCACATGCTCTTCCGAGGCCTTCTGACGGCCGATTGAACTTGAACCCGCCGACCTTCCGCCGACGGCACACCTTTCTTTTGTCATCCCCCCACTCCCACCACCACAGGAGTCAACATGAGCATCCCGAACAAGAAACCCATGCCGCCCAAGCCGCCGCTGACGCTGGCTGAAATCATCATGCGGGCGGACGTGGAGACCATCCGCGCGGCCCTGGAGGCGCGCCAGCGCATCGACAGCCTGCTGGCCGAACGCGCCGCCGCCTACGAGCGCATCGCCGCCCTGGAGCACCAGGTCGACGAAATCATGGGCGCCCCCGGCCTCTTCGTCTTCCCTGCGCCAGCGGTCGCCGTCGCCCCCTTCACCGCTTCCGCCTCAGCGGCCGCGCCTGTCGCCAAGCCGGCTCCGGCCGTCCCCGCGCCCGCCCCTGCGGCGCCCACGGCCCTCGCAGCACCCGAATCCCATGGCACGGACGCCGCC
>CACZQQ010000295.1 GCA_902783355.1 uncultured bacterium | reverse complement strand
CCCTTTCCGTGAAACGACGCGCGACACATCTCATTCTGCTGGCGTGCCTTCTGTGCCTGCCATTCGCCCTGGCGGCGCAGGAGACGGCGCCCGAGCCCGAGGCGGGCACGCCCATCGAGGACGGGCTGCGCCTCGCCCGCGACGGCTTCGTCTCTCGCGACGGGCGGAAGCTGTGCACGCGCGACATCGCCGGCGAGAACGCGCTCGCCGTCGGCCTCACGGAGGACGAGGCATGGCAGCTGCTGCCGTTGGTGCGCCTCTGCGCCACGGAGTGCCGCCGATGGGGAGGCAGCGCCCCCGACGAAACCCGCCTTCCGCGCCTCCTCTTCCAGCTCGCCCTCCCCGACGACGACGCCCTCGTGGACACATCCAACGGCATCATCATCCCGCTGGACGGCAGCCAGCCGGCCCCCGTCCTGGCCGCCACCGTCTGCCGCGCCTTCGTCCGCCGGCGCCTGCGCGCGGCGGTCAGGGAGCGCCGCGGAAGCCATGTCCCCGAAATCTACGACTTCCTCGCGGCGGCGCTGGCCGCCCGCCTCCTCTACGGCGGCGGCCCCGCCAGCCTCCAGCGCCCCGACTACCGCCTGCTCAGGCGGCAATACGCCGACGGCGGCGCGCCGGATGTCCGCACGCTGCTGGAGCATCCGTTGCCGCTGCAGGCGCCGCCCGCTCTCCTGCGCCTCCATCTGCTGCACTGCGAAGTACTGCTCTCATGCCTTGACCACGGCACAACGCCCCAGCGGCCAGGCGCGCTTGCGGAGGCGTGGGCGACGGCGGCCTCCGGCAGCGCGTGCCCGACGGCGGCCGCCGCCCTGGAGAGGGCCCTCGGCCTGAAAGGCGACTCGAACGCCCTGCAGCTCTGGTTCGAGGCCTTGGCGCCGCAGGTGCTCAACGCCGCCCGCATCACCCTGACGGCGGCGGAGTGCGAAGCGGCCCTCAGGCAGCTGCTGACCATCTCCGTCCTGGACGCCTCCGCTGTCGACGGCATCCGCGTCATCCCCCTGCGGGACGTGCCGCAGATCCTGCCGGACTACCGTCTGGACAGCGGCACGCTGGGGGCGCTTCAGGGGCGACTGACCGCGCTCCAGCAGGAGGCTCCGCCGCTCCTGCAGGATTCCCTGCGCGGCTTCCAGCAGGCCATCGACACGCTCGTGCATGGCGGCGGCCGCCGCGCCTTCCAGCGGCAGTACGACGAGGCCTGGGAGGCCTTCCGGCAGGCCTGCGAACGCGACAGGCGCGCCCAGGCCCTTCTGCAGGAGACGCCCGGCGACAGCGAAGCCGCCCAGCGGCTGCGCGACTGGAAGAGCACATACGACTTCTGGGAGCGCCTCCGCGCCCCCGCAGACGCGGCCCTCTTCGGACGCAAGTAGGTAACTCATTGATAATCAACAAGTCAGATGAAAATCCATCAGCGACGACCACGGAGGCGCTCGTCCTGCGCGTCGCCGCCTGCCGCGAAAACGGCGCGGTCGTCACATGCCTCTCGCCCTCCCTGGGCCGCATGGCCTTCTATGAAAACGGCGCGCGCGGCATGCGCGCAGACCTCTTCCAGCTGCTGGAGGTGACCGCAAAGCCCTCCCGACGGCCAGGCGACGACGGCGACTTCTACCAGCTCACCGAGCGGACGCTTGTGGCCGACTACAGTGGCGTGGCCAACGACTACGCGGCCTACCAGGCCACCTGCTGGCTGGCGGGCTTCACCCTGCGCAACACCCTGCCCCACATGCCGATGCCGCGCTACTTCGCCGCCCTCAAGGGGGCCCTGAGGCGCCTCTGCGCGCAGGAGGCGCCGCCGGAGGCGATGCTGACGGGCGCGGGCCTCGTCTTCCTCTACGAGAACGGCTGGCTGGACACGACGCAGATGTCGCCGCAGGAAATCAGCCAGTGCGAGACGCTGCTGAACATGGCGCTCGAACTGGCGCCGCCGCCCGACCTCGCCGCCGAGACCTGGAGCCGCCTCTGGGAGTGGACCCAAGGCCGGCTGGCCGCCTCATTGCCAAACTGACCTGAAATCCCCCATGACATCACCAACTTCCCCCCCTCCAGAAGGCTATCGCTTCGGCACCTTCGACGGCGTCTTTCTCCCGTCCGTCCTGACCATCCTGGGCGTCGTGATGTACATGCGCCTCGCGCCGCTTGTCGGCAGCATGGGCATATTGGGCGTCCTGGGCATCCTGGCGGTCGGCGAGAGCATCGCCGTGGCGACGGGCCTGTCGCTGGCGGCCATCTCGACGAACACGCCCGTGCAGGGCGGCGGCCCCTACTTCCTCATCTCGCGGGCGCTGGGCCCCGGCTTCGGCGCGGCCATCGGCCTGACCTACTACGTCGCGCAGGCGCTCTCCGTCCCCTTCTACATCCTCGGCTTCACGGAGGCGCTCACGACCATCTTCCCCGCCCTGGGCGGACACGCCCTTCTGGTCAGCCTCGTCCCCCTCGTCGTCCTCTTCGCCATCGGCCTCATCGGCGCCGACTGGGCGGTCAGGACGCAGTATTTCATCGCGACCGTGCTGGCCCTCTCCATTATCATTGTACTAGGCGGCGCCATCGCCTCCGGCCCCACGGCCACTCGGTTCGTGGCCAACCTGCACGCCTCCCCTACCCTCCGCCTTGACTTCACGACATGGATCTACGCCTTCGCCATCTTCTTCCCCGCGGTCACGGGCTTCCTGGCGGGCGTCAACATGAGCGGCGACCTGGCGAACCCGCGCCGCGCAATCCCGCGCGGCGTCCTCGGCGCCATCCTGACGGGGCTGGCCATCTACCTTCTGGAGATCCTTCTCTTCGGCGCGGCATGGGAGCGCGGCGCCCTCGAGTCGGAGGGCTTCGGCCTGCTCCACGGCCATGCGCTCTTTGGGCTCGGCTTCCTCGTGCTGGCGGGCGTCATGGCGGCGACCCTCTCCAGCGCCCTCGGCACCCTTGTGGGCGCGCCGCGCGTCCTGCAGGCCTTCGCGGCCGACGGCCTCGTCAAGCCGCTCAAGCCCTTTGCGTGGGGGCGCGGCGCCGGCAACGACCCCCTGCCCGCCATGGTGCTGACCTTCCTGGTGGCCCTGGCCACCATCCTGTGGGGACACCGCGCAGGGGACGGCGGAAGCGGCAACGCGCTCAACATGGTGGCGCGGCTGGTGACCATGTTCATGCTGTGCACCTACGCCCTCGTCAACCTCTCCGCCGCCATGGAGAACTTCGCCGCGAATCCCTCCTTCAGACCGCACTTCCGCCTCTTCCACTGGTCCATCGGCGTCTACGGCGCGGTCCTCTGCCTCGCCGTGGCCTGCTGCATCAGTTTCCCCCTGATGCTGCTCTCGCTGGCGGTCATCGCCGGCCTCTTCATGCTCATGAAGCGCCATTCGCTGGAGAGCACCTTCGGCGACGCGCGGCGCGGCTACTTCTACGAACGCGTCCGCATCGGCCTGCGGCGGCTTGCGCAGATGCCCTCCGACCCCAAGAACTGGCGGCCGCAGATCGTGGTCATGGCAGGCAATCTGGAGAAGCACCGCGTCCTCATCGAGTACGCGGAGCTGCTCAACAACCGGCGCGGCATCCTGACCGTCGGCTGCATCCTGCCCGTGCCGCCCGGAGAGGCCGCCCCGGAGGAACTCCGCCAGGCGCGCCTCCAGCGCATGGCTCTCTTCTCCGACGAGGAGCGACTCCCCTTCTTCCCCGTGGTCGCCACCGCCGCCGAAAGCGGCTTCGACGACGCCCTCAACGTCCTCCTGCAGGCTCACTCCCTCGGCCCCCTGACGCCCAACATCGCGCTGATGGGATGGGCCTCCGACCCCACGCGGCTGGCCGCCTACAGCCGCCACATCGGCGTCATCAGCCGCCTCCGCAAGAGCTGCGTCCTCCTCCTCAACGGCGAGCGCGCCTGCCCGCCGGAGGCGCCGTCGGGGACGGTGGACGTCTGGTGGCGCGGGCGCGACAACGGCGCCCTCATGCTCCTGCTGGCCTACCTGCTCACCTGCAACGACTCGTGGCGCAAGTGTCCCCTGCGGTTGCTGCGCATCGCGGCGCCGCACGAGGCGGAGGCCGCCCGGCAGGAACTGCGGCAGCTCTCGGAGGAGGCGCGCATCCACGCGGAGTGCGTCGTGCTGTCGGCGGGGCGCCCCTTCCGCGACGTCCTGCTGGAGACTTCGGCCTCGGCGGCCGTCCTCTTCATGGGCTTCATCCCGCCCGGAGAAGGCGAGGGGCAGCGCTTCCACGACAGCTACCAGCGCCTTCTGGAGGGCATGCCCATGACCTTCCTCGTGGCCTCCGCCGGCGACGCGCGCCTTTCCTCCTAATGCGGAGACGCGCGGGGGGCCTTTTAGCCCAACCGGCTCCCGCCTGTCACACGTCGCTTGTCGCTTGTCAAAAAGCCCCTTCCCGCATGGGCTGACAGTCTCATGCCGCCTGCAAGCCTTTCACAATGAGCGGCGCGCAAGGACGCGCGACAGGCGACTGGCGGCGTCCGCCCAATGGCGATCCATTGGCGGGATATATTTAGGCAGTCGCCCGCGCGCGGGCGGCATTCACCCCATCCCAAAAAGGAATTGACCTATGAATATCCGCAATGACAGGTATGTCTTCACTTCGGAGGCGGTCTCCGAGGGGCATCCCGACAAGGTTTGCGACCAGATCGCCGACAGCGTGCTGGACGCGGCGCTCAAGACAAACCCGAACGCCCACGTGGCCTGCGAAGTGCTTGCCACCACCGACCTCGTCGTCCTCGCCGGCGAAATCAATCCCGCCGACATGGCGATTGACTGCGACGGCATCGTGCGGCAGACCGTGGACTACATCGGCTACAACCGGCCGGGCGTCGGCTTCGACTGCCATACGCTGCGTGTCGAGAACCATCTGCACAACCAGAGCCAGGACATCGCGATGGGCGTCAACAGCGACACGAGCTTCAACGGCGAACAGGGCGCCGGCGACCAGGGCATCATGTTCGGCTACGCCTGCGACGAGACGCCCGCCTATCTCGCCGCCCCCCACTACTACGCGCAGCAGGTCATGCAGCGCATGGCGCAGCTGCGCCACAGCCAGCCGGAGAAGTACAGCTTCCTGCTGCCGGACGCGAAGGCGCAGTTCTCCATCGCCTACGAGAACGACCGGCCGGCGGAGGCGGTCCGCGTCGTCGTCTCCCACCAGCACACGGAGGGGAACAACCCGCGCGTCCACGAGACGGTCAAGGAAGTCCTGAAGGCGACCCTGCCGGAAGCGCTGTTGAGCAAGATCGACTTCGCGCACGAGAACACGCCGGGCGCCAGCCTGCTCATCAACCCCACAGGCAACTTCGTCACGGGCGGGCCGGACGGCGACACGGGCGTCACGGGCCGCAAGATCATCGTGGACACCTACGGCGGCATGGGGCGCCACGGCGGCGGCGCCTTCTCCGGCAAGGACCCCTCCAAGGTGGACCGCTCCGCCGCCTACATGGCGCGCCACGTGGCGAAGAACCTCGTGGCCGCAGGCGTGGCGCGCCGCTGCGAGATCCAGGTGGCCTACGCCATCGGCGTCTCCGAGCCGCTCGCCTTCCACGTGGAGTTCTTCGGCACGGGCGCCGTCCCCGAGGCCAAGGTGGAGGCGCTGCTGATGTCGGGCAAGCCCGTGGACTTCCGTCCCGCGCAGATCACCGCGCGGCTGGGCCTGACCAGGCCGCAGGGCTGGTCCTACCGCCAGACCGCCGTCTATGGCCACTTCGGCCGCGACCTCTTCCCGTGGGAGAGGCTCGACCTGGTGGAGGATTTCCGCAGGGCGCTGGCATAGGGAGGCACATATACAATGTACAAGACAGACGACTGCTGGATCGCGGACAGGGGGCTTGCCCCCACCGGCCGCCGCGAGATCGAGATGAGCGAGGTGGAGATGCCCGGCCTCATGGCCATCCGCGAGAAGTACGGGCCGTCTCAGCCGCTGAAGGGGCGCCGCATCGCGGGCAGCCTCCACATGACCACCGAGACCGCCGTCCTCATCGAGACGCTCACCGCGCTGGGCGCCGACGTCCGCTGGGCCTCCTGTAACATCTTCTCCACGCGCGACACCGCCGCCGCCGCCGTCGCCGAGCGCGGCGTCCGCGTCTTCGCGTGGAAGGGCGAATCCCTCCGCGACTATTGGGAGTGCACCGCCAAGGCCCTCGTCTGGCCCGACGGCGAAGGCCCCGACATGATCGTGGACGACGGCGGCGACGCCACCCTCATGGTCCATCTGGGCTGCGACGCGGAGGACGACCCGAAGGCGCTCGACTGCCCCGCCGACGCGCACGAGGACTACCGCGAACTCTGCAACCGCCTGAAAATCATGCTGAAGGAGAATCCGGGCGTGTGGCACCGCATCGCGGCGCGCTGCCGCGGCTGCTCCGAAGAGACCACCACCGGCGTCCACCGCCTCTACCAGCGCGAGGCCGCCGGAACCCTCCGCTTCCCCGCCATCAATGTCAACGACTCCGTCACCAAGTCCAAGTTCGACAACACCTACGGCTGCCGCGAAAGCCTCGTGGACGGCATCAAGCGCGCCACCGACGTGATGGTCGCCGGCAAGGTCTGTGTCGTCTGCGGCTACGGCGACGTCGGCAAGGGCTGCGCGCAGGCGCTGCGCGGCATGGGCGGCCGCGTCGTCGTCACCGAAGTGGACCCCATCTGCGCCCTGCAGGCCGCCATGGAGGGGTACCAGGTCCTGCGCATCGACGAGATCGTCTCACAGGGCGACATCTT
>CACZQQ010000294.1 GCA_902783355.1 uncultured bacterium | reverse complement strand
GTGCGGCTTCCTGTCGCCTGGCGAGCGCGAGTTCGAGCGACGCCTCAAGGCGTTGCCCTCCAGCCGTTGGGTCAAGACGGTTCCCTACGCGTTGCCGCCGTACTATGACCCCTCCGTGGAGGACTCGAAATGGCTGGCCAGCCACCGCGAGGTGATTTTGAGTTCGTTTGACCCCGCTGGCGCACCGCCTTTCACAATCGCCCGCGCCAACTGCCTGCTCATGAACGAGCGTATCGCAGCCATGTGCGCATCCCTTTCGGGGGTTCGGGGGCAGAGCCCCCGTCGCTTGTAGCCTTTAGCTCTAGAATATCAATCCGGCGAGGACCAGCCCCACTTCTTGAGCACTTTCTTCCTTAGGCGGATGGACTTGGGGGTCACCTCCATGAGTTCGTCGTCGTTGATGAAGGAGATGCAGTCCTCCAGGGACATCTTGACTGGCGGCGTGAGGATGATGTTCTCGTCGGAGCCGGCGGCGCGCATGTTGGTCAGCTTCTTGGCCTTGCCGGGGTTGACGGTCATGTCGCCCTCGCGGGCGTTTTCGCCGATGATCTGCCCTTCGTAGACATTCTCTCCGGGCCCGAGGAAGAGGTGGCCGCGCTCCTGCAGGTTGAAGAGGGCGTAGGCGACCGTCTCGCAGGTGACCATGGAGACCATGGCGCCGTGCTGGCGGTAGGTGATGTCACCCGCGTAGGCGTCATATCCCGAAAAGAGATAGTTCATGACGCCGAGGCCCTTGGTGTCGGTCATGAATTCGGAACGGTAGCCCAGCAGGCCGCGCGTGGGAATGATGTAGAGCAGACGCGTCATGCCGTTGTTGGACTCCATGGAGGTGACGCGGCCGCGGCGCAGCCCCAGCTTCTTCATCACGGCGCCGACATAAGTATCGTCCACATCGATGGTTAGTTCTTCGTAGGGTTCCAGCTTCTCGCCATTGGGGCCCTCCTTGAAGATGACCTGCGGGCGCGTGGCTTCCAGCTCGTAGCCCTCGCGGCGCAGCTCCTCGATGAGGACGGAGAGGTGGAGTTCGCCGCGGCCGGAGACCTTGAAGCCCTGGCCGACGCCCAGCGGCTCCACTTGCAGTGCCACGTCCGACATGGTTTCGCGCATGAGGCGTTCCTGCAAGTGGTTGGCGGTGACGAACTTGCCCTCCTTTCCGGCGAAGGCGGAGGCGTTCGGCAGGAAGTTCATGGAGATGGTGGGCGGGTCGATGGGCATGGGCGGCAGCGGAATCGGCGTCTCCGGCGAGGTGTAGGTGCAGCCCACGGTCACCTCGTTCATGCCGGCGATGGCGACGATGTCGCCGCACACCGCGCTGTCCACCTGGAACTTCTTGTTGGAGTTGAAGCGGAAGATCTGCGTGATGCGGGCGGTCTTGAGGGTGCCGTCGCGCATGGCGACCGCCGTCGACTCGTTGATGTTGATGGAGCCGCTGGTGATCTTGCCGATGCCGATGCGGCCCAGATAGGGCGAATAGTCCAGCGTGGAGATGAGAATCTGCAGCGGCCCGTTGGGGTCGCCCTTCGGCTGCGGGATGTATTCGACGATTTTCGCGCAGAGCGGGTCGAGGTCCTTGCGCTCGTCGTTGAGGTCGTTGACCGCCCATCCGTCGCGTCCGGAAGCATAGACGATGGGGAACTCGAGGATGCTGTCGGGGGCGTCCAGCCGCACGAAGAGGTCGAAGACCTGGTCGGCCGCCCAGTAGGGGCGCGCGGCCGGCTTGTCTATCTTGTTGATGACGACGATGATGGGCAGCGAGAGCGCCAGCGCCTTCTTCAGGACGAAGAAGGTCTGCGGCATGGGGCCCTCCTGCGCGTCCACCAGGAGCAGCGCGCCGTCGGCCATCTCCAGGACGCGTTCCACCTGGCCGCCGAAGTCCGCGTGCCCGGGCGTGTCGATGATGTTGATGGTGCAGTCTTTATATTGGAAGGAACCGTTCTTGGAGGTGATGGTGATGCCGCGCTCGCGCTCGATGTCGTTGGAGTCCATCATGCACTCCTGCACCTTCTGGTTGTCGCGGAACATGCCGCTGAACTTGAAGAGCTGGTCGACCAGCGTGGTCTTGCCGTGGTCGACGTG
>CACZQQ010000293.1 GCA_902783355.1 uncultured bacterium | reverse complement strand
GCCAAGTTCGAATACTGCGTCAAGATGGCCATGATCGCCCGCGACCTGATGGTCGGCAACAAGTACCTCCGCGAGAACGGCTTCGTCGAAGAGGGGCGCGGCCACAACGCCATCCTCGCCGGCTTCCAGGGCCAGCGCCAGTGGACGGACCACATGCCCAACGGCGACTTCATGGAGACCATCCTCAACTCCTCCTTCGACTGGAACGGCATCCGCGCCCCCTACGTGCTGGCCACCGAAAACGACGGCCTCAACGGCACCGCCATGCTCTTCGGCCGCCTGCTGAGCAACTCCGCCTCCGGCTTCTCCGACGTGCGCACCTACTGGAGCCCCGCCGCCGTCAAGGCCGCCACCGGCTACAAGCTCGACGTGCCCGGCTTCATGCACCTCATCAACTCCGGCGCTACCACCATGGACGCCACCGGCTGCTGCTCCATCGACGGCAAGCCCGCCATGAAGCCCTTCTGGGAGATCACGAAGGCCGAGGCGCAGGCCTGCCTCGACGCCACCGAATGGATTCCCGCCTCCCTGGGCTACTTCCGCGGCGGCGGCTTCTCCAGCCACTTCTACACCAAGGGCGGCATGCCCATCACCCTCTCCCGCGTCAACCGCATCGCGGGCCTCGGCCCCGTCCTGCAGATCGCGGAGGGCTACACCTACCAGCTGCCCGCCAAGGCCCACGCCATCATCGACGCGCGCACCGACCCGGGCTGGCCGACCACCTACTTCGTCCCCAACACCACCGGCAAGGGCGCCTTCAAGGACGTCTATTCGGTGATGGCCAACTGGGGCGCCAACCACGGCGCCTTCAACTACGGCCACATCGGCGCCGACCTCATCACGCTGGCCTCCATGCTCCGCATCCCTGTCTGCATGCACAACGTGCCGGAGGAGAAGATCTTCCGTCCGTCCGCGTGGGCTGCCTTCGGCATGGATCTGGAGGGCGCCGACTACCGCGCCTGCCAGAACTTCGGCCCGCTGTACAAATAGCCGCGCCGCCGCGCCGATGTCAAAACCCGCCGCGCAGGAGCCTCTCCGGCGCGGCGGTGGCTGTCCGCGCGGCGATTCCCCATAGGGGGAGTATATTATCGCGTTTACACGATTTCTCCCCCTGCTCTTCTTCCTTCCTGTAATGAAAGAACTTCCCGCGCACGAGCGCATCGTCATCACAGGCCTGGGGCTGACCTCCCCCAACGCCAACAGCCTGCCAGAGTTCCGGGACGCCCTCCTCAACGGCGTCTCCGGCGTGCGGCCCGTTGAAATGCGCTATTTCGGCCCCGCACTGGCGGGACTCTGCAGTTTCGACCCGCTCAAATACCAGAAGCGGAGGGACATACGGACTGGCACGCGCGCCGGCTCCATCGCCATCTACTGCACGGGCGAGGCCCTTGCGGACGCGCGGCTCGACCTGGCCACGACGGACACCTCCCGCGTCGGCGTCTTCCTCGGCATCACTGAACACGGCAACGCCGAAACCGAAAACGAAATATACGAAATCTCCAAATACCAGTACGACACGCGCTACTGGTCGCACCACCACAACCCGCGGACGGTCGCCAACAACCCGGCGGGCGAGGTCACGGTGCGCTTCGCCATCACGGGGCCCCACTACACCGTGGGCGCGGCCTGCGCGGCCGGCAACCTCGGCCTCGTCACCGGCGCACAGCAACTCCTTCTGGATGAAGTGGATTACGCCTTGGCGGGCGGCATCTCCGAAAGCCCCGCCACCTTCGGCATCTTCGCGGCCTTCAACAGCCAGGGCGCCCTCGCCCGCCACGAAGACCCCGCGAAGGCCAGCCGCCCCTTCGACCGCGACCGCAACGGCATCGTCGTCTCCGAAGGCGGCGCCGTCTATGTGCTCGAACGCCTCGACCACGCCCTCACCCGCGGCGCGCGCATCTATGGCGAACTGACCGGATGGTGCTACAATTCGGACGCCTCCGACGCCGTGCTGCCCAATCCCGTCCGCCAGGCCGAATGCATCCACAAGGCGCTCGCGCGGGCAGGCATGGCCCCCGCCGACATCGACATCGTGAACACGCACGCCACCGGCACCCACGCCGGCGACATCAAGGAGTGCGAGGCGCTGCGCGAGGTCTTCGGCGACAGCTGCGCCGACACCTACTTCAACAACACCAAGAGCTTCATCGGCCACTGCATGGGGGCCGCCGCCGCCCTGGAGCTGGCGGGCAACCTGCCCGCCTTCCAGGACAACATCGTCCATCCCACCATCAACGTGGACAACCTTGATCCGGATTGCGCCCTGCGCAACCTCGTCCTCAACCAACCCGCCCGCGCCGCGCGTCCCGTCCGCGTCATCCTCAACAACGCCTTCGGCATGCTCGGCATCAACTGCGTCACCATCATCGCCAAATACGGGACAGAACAATGACACGTGAAGAAATCAACGCCGCCGTCATCGACATCCTCTCGGAAATCAACCCCGACGTGGACTGGAAGGGCTTCGGGCCGGAAGACAGCCTCCGCGGCACCCTCGAATCCATGGACTTCCTAGATGTCGTGATGGAGCTGCGCAAGCGCTACCAGGTCGAGGTCCCCGAAAAGGACTACGGCCACCTGGCCACCATGGCCGGATGCGTCAACTACCTCGAACCGCTTCTGAAGGACAAATAAAACCCTCCCGGAGGAGAACGCCGATGGCTGAACTGCAGAATGTGAACGTGCCGCCGCCGAACCACGTCAAGGTGCTCGGCGGCCAGGGCTGGATCGGCCTCGTGGACCACATGGGCACCGAGACCAGCATCGTCAACGCCGCACGCGTCTCCTTCGGGCAGATGCGCACCGAGATGGACGAGAAGGACGTCAAGCTGCTCAAGTACCTCCTCAACCACCAGCACACGACGCCGCTGGAGCATGTCTGCTTCAGCTTCATCGTCCACTGCCCCCTCTTCGTGCGCTCCCAGTGGCACCGCCACCGCACATGGTCCTACAACGAAATCTCGCGGCGCTACACCGAAGTCGACCTCGAGTTCTACGTGCCGTCGGAGATCCATGCGCAGGCCGACAACGACCGCCAGGCCTCCGCGCCCGCGCCTGAGGACATGGACCAGGAGGCCTGCAAGGAGGCCATCGACGCCGCCAACCAGGCCTCCCTCGTGGCCTATCACAAGCTGCTGGAGGCGGGCGTCTGCCGCGAGCAGGCGCGCGGCGTCCTCTCGCAGAATCTGATGACCACCTTCTGGGCGACCGTTGACCTCGGCAACCTCTTGAAATTCATTGCGTTGCGCGACAGCGAACACGCCCAGTGGGAGATCCGCCAATACGCGCAGGCCATCAAGCAGCTCATCCGGCCCTACATCCCCAATCTGGCACAATTCCAGGGCTGGAACGCCGAAGCGTAGAAGCCCCTGACATGAGCGGTCGCGTCGTCATCCTCGCCAACGGCGACTTTCCGCGCACACCGCGCCTCCTGCGCCTATTGCAGGAGGCCGACCATCTCGTCTGCTGCGACGGCGCCATCGCGCCGCTGGCGCGCTCCGGCCTCCGCGAGCCCGACGCCATCGTCGGCGACTTCGACAGCCTGCCGTCCGACCTTGCGGCGCGCTACCGCAGCCTGCTCCATGCGGAGGCGGAGCAGGAGACCAACGACCTCGCCAAGGCCTTCCGCTTCTGCCAGCGCCAAGGCTGGCTCGAAGGGCGAAAACTCGTCATTTTAGGCGCGGCCGGCCGCCGCGACGACCACGCCATCGGCAACATATCCCACCTCTTCACCCTCTCCGCCGACCATCCCGACACGGAAATCTGGACCGACTACGGCCGCTTCGAAGCCCTCCGCCAGAGCGGCGCAATCCCTTGCACGCCAAAGGAACAGGTCTCCATCTTTGCGGAGGATCCAGAACTGCCCGTCACCTCCGACGGCCTCAGATATCCCCTCCAGGCCCTGAAACTGGCGCACTGGTGGACGGCCACCCTCAACGAATGCCTCGGCGACAGCTTCTCGCTGCAATTTCCCTCCGGCGGCGGCCCGCTCCTCCTCTACCGCCCGTGGGCGGAGGCCGTCGGCCCTGCGGAGCAACCGCCGCGTCTGCCGTGGCGGCGGCTCCACTTCTGCGGCTGTGGCGGCGTCGGCATGGCCGGCCTCGCCCAGATTGCGCTGGACGACGGCTGCGCCGTCAGCGGCACCGACCTGGCCGCCTCCGCGCAATTCGAGGCGTTGCGACAGCGCGGCGCCGACGTGCACGTCGGCCATGACGCGGCCGCCCTGCCCCGCGACACGCAGCTGCTTGTCTATTCGGCGGCCGTCCCCGCCGACAATCCCGAACGGCAGGCGGCCGCCCGCCTGGGCATCCCGCAATGCAGCCGCGGCCAGTTCCTCGCGCGGTTGGCGCCGCATTTCGGCCGCGTCGTCGCCGTCGCGGGCACCCACGGCAAGACCACGACGACCGCCATGCTCGCCCACATCCTGCGCCAGACGACGGCCGCCCCCGGCTATCTCGTCGGCGGAATCGTCACCGGCTGGCCGCGCTTCGCCGCCGCAGGAGACTGGTCCCTCCTCGTCACCGAAGTCGACGAGAGCGACCGCAGCCAGGAGATGATGCTGCCCGACCTCGCCATCATCCTTAATATAGACGACGACCATTCGTGGGCCATCGGCGGCCCTGAACGCCTCATGGAATCCTTCCGGACGCTGGCCAGTCACGCCCTCCATACGGTCGTTTCATCGCAACTTGTTGATAATAAAGTAGTTACAGAAAACAATGCGACCATTTTCAACGCCAACGACGTGCCCCAAGAGGCGCTCAACGAAAACTGCCTTGGCGCACACAGCCGCGCCGACGCGGCCGCGGCCATCGCGGCCGCCGTTCACTTGGGGATTTCGCGCGAGGCGGCCTTGGAGGCGCTGAAGAGCTTTCCAGGCGTCCAGCGGCGCCTGACCTGCCGCTACCGTTCCGCCGACGGGCAGCGCCTCTACTACGACGACTACGCCCACCATCCCACCGAACTGGAG
>CACZQQ010000292.1 GCA_902783355.1 uncultured bacterium | reverse complement strand
TCCATGGCGTTGGTGCCCATGGGCAGATAGACGCCGCCAGGCGTGGCAGCCGCCATCTCGCGCAAGGTCTTGGCGTCCAGCTTGGAACGCACGACCTCGCCCTGGTACTCCAGAATCCTTCGGCGGCCATTCTCGTCGGTCACTTCGATGAGGGTTCCGGCCGCCTCGTCGCCGATGCCGATGGCGATGAGGCGCACGCCGTCGGCGCCCAGCTTCTTCGCGGCCTCCACGGGGAAGGAGCCGTGGTCCTCGCCGTCGGTGATGAGGATGACGTCGCGGTGGGCGGCCTTGTCGCCGCCGTTGAAGAGCTGCTCGCGGACGACGCGGATGGCGTCTCCCAGATTGGTTCCGCCGCGGGAGACGCTTTCAGGGGAGGTGTCCGCCAGCTGCATGCGGAAGAAGCCGTAGTCCTGCGTCAAGGGGCACTGGACGGCGGCCTTGCCGGCGAAGGCGACGAGGGCCACGCGGTCGCCGTTGATGCCCGCGATGCAGTCGGAGATGTCGGCCTTGGCGCGTTCCAGGCGCGACGGCCGCAGGTCCT
Organism: uncultured bacterium; assembly: GCA_902783355.1. The sequence goes on along the minus strand of CACZQQ010000292.1, from coordinate 11,080 downwards.
GGGCCAGCATGCTGCGGGAGACGTCCAGCATGAAGACGACTTCGCGCCCCTGCCTTTCGACGGTCTCCTCGACGGGATTCCAGGCGGGGCCCGCCAGCGCGACGATGAGCAGGACGGCGGCCGCCGTCCACAGGAGGAAGCGCAGGGCGGCGGCGCCGGGGCGCCTTCCGTCCCGCAGGGTTTCGCGGGCGGCGGCGCCTGCGATCAGGCCTTGGCGGCGGTTGCGGCGGCGGTTGCTGTAGAGGAGCGCCAGCCCGATAAGCGGCAGCAGCCACAGCAGATTGAGCATCTGGATGCGCGTGAACATGGTGGAGTCAGATTGTCCGGCGGAAAAGCGTTGTCTTCAGAAGAAGCGCCGCGAGGAGGGCGATGGCGCCTGCGACGGCGAAGGGGAAGAAGAGCTCGCGGCGGGTGACGTAGCGGACGGCCTCCACCTCGCTCTTCTCCAGCTGGTCGATTTCGCCGTAGATGTCCTCCAGCGCGCGTCCGTTGTCGCACTTCCGGAAGAGGCCGCCGGTCGTCTTGGCCATCGCCTCGATTTCCGTAGTGTCGTAGGGCGGTTCCACGCTGGCGATGAGCCCCATGGGCGTGGTCAGCGTGGGCGCGGGGGGGACGATGGCGATGGAGTAGACCTTGATGTGGTTCTTGCGGGCCAGGTCCGCCGCCTCGCCGATGGAGTAGGTGTGGGGGCCCTCGTCCTGCCCGTCGGTCAGCAGGATGATGACCTTGGACTTGATGCGGTAGGTGCTGGCGTCGGTCTTGGTCTGGGCGGCCAGCGTCTGCTCGGCGGAGACGAGGCGCGCCACAGCCATGGCCACGGCGTCGCCGATGGCGGTGCCGTTCTCGTCCGGATCGTCGGTCTCGTCGGTGACGAGCCTGACGTTCTTCAGGGCGAAGTCGAGGGCGTTGTGGTCAAGCGTGAGGGGGCAGGCCGTGTAGGGATAGTGGGCGAAGGCGATGACGCCCAGCAGGTCTTGGCGCCGCCCGCCGAGGTCGCTGTGGCCGGTCAGCTCGGGGCGGCTGCCACCGAAGACGAAGTCGCGGAAGACCTCCTTGACGGTCTCCAGACGGTTGAAGCGCTTCCCCCAGTAGGTCATGGAGGCGCGCATGCTTCCGGAACGGTCGAGCACCATCTCGATGGCGATGCCGTGGTTGATGTTGCGGAACTGCTCCTGCCCATGCTGTGGGCGCGCCAGCGCGACGGTGAGCAGCAGCCAGCCGATGGCGGCGACGGCGGCCGGAATCCAGCGCAGACGCACGCGCCAGCTGGGCTTGACGTCGCGGAAGAGCGACAGGCTGGCGACGGGCAGGGCGGGTTGCGCCGCAGGGCGCTTGCGCCGCCAGAGCGCCAGAAGGGCGGGGGCTAGAAGGGCCAGGAAGGCCCAGGGTGTCTCAAATCGGAACATGATGCGTGTCGAAAGTCACTTGTGCTCTGCAGATGCCTCGGGCGCCGGCCTGGTGGCTTCCAGGAAGCCGCGGCAGGCCTTCGCCGCCTTCTCGTTTTCTTCGTCGGGGGGCGCCCCCTTGGCGAACTTGACCATGTCGCAGGTCAGGAGGAAGGTCTTGAGGAAGGGCGTGTGCGCCTTCAGGTCCGCGCAGGCGCCTTTGATGAGGCCGCCAATGAACTCCTGCGTGGTCTGGCGCGGGGCCGCCAGCGAGAAGCGCCGCTCGATATACCGCCGCAGGATGTCCGAAAGGCCCGTGTAGTAGCGCTTCGTCTCGCCCTTGGCCGGCAGGTTCTCCCGCAGGAGCCCGTCCAGCGCGGCGCTGGCCTGCTCGTAGGGCGGCACATCGGGGACGGCGACGGGCCTCCTGCCGCGGCGGTACAGCCAGCTGGCGATGGCGCCTGCCGCGAGAAGCACGGCCGCGCCGCCCGCCAGAAGCAGCCACCTGCGCCGTCTGTCGGCGGCCGGCGTGAGCGTCCGCTGGAGAGTGGTGTCCGGCACGACGGACAGCGAGGTCCAGTAGCCTTCGTCCACTTGGGCCACTTCCAGGGGAACGGCCTCCGTGGTGACGCTGTGCCGTCCGCCATCGACGTCCTCGAAGACGGCGGTCACGGCGGGCAGTTCGTAGGTTTCCTGCTTGATGAGGGGATCCAGGGTGAAGCGTCGTGTTTCCGAGGTGGTCGCCATGCCCTTCTTGGCCGGCAGGGTGTTCGCCGGCGGCTCCTGCGTCATTTCAAAGGCGGGGAGGCGCTTCTGGGAGAGGTCGAGCTGCACGAGACGGCTCTCTTTCGGGAAGGCTGCGACGGCCGAAAGGGTGATGGGGGTCTCGACGGAGAAGGCCTCTTGGTCGGCTACGAGCTTGAGGCTGTAGCCGCCCTCGGCGGCCTCTGCCAGAATGTTCTCCCTGGTTTCAGGGGATTCTGCCTTTTCGGTTCGTGCGCAAGAGGTTGCGAAAAACAGAAGCAGGATGGAGAGAAGGGCGGCCATGCTATTTTCTGCGGCGCATGAAGGCCGTCAGCGGTTTTGCGAAATCCTCTCCGACGGTCAAGTTGAGGTTGTCGACGCCACTGCGCTGGAGGCGTTGCTGAAGTTGCGCGGCCAAGGCGGCGAAATGCGCCTCATAAGCCTTTCGGACGGCGGCGCTGGCGGTGTCCACGAGCATCCTTTCGCCGCTTTCGGCGTCCTCCACTTCGACGAGGCCGGCGTCGGGCAGATGCGCCTCGGTGGGGTCTGTGAGGGAGAGGGCGACGAAGTCATGGCGGTGGGCGGTGCGGCGCAGCGCCTGGTCGAAGTCCTCGTCGCCGATGAAGTCGGAGAGGAGGAAGACGACGGCGCGCTTGCGCAGGACGCGGCCCAGGAAGTCGATGGCGGGGCCGATGGCGGTGCCATGCCCTTTTGGCTGGAAGCCAAGGATTTCGCGCAGGAGGCGCATGGCGTGGGTTGTGCCCTTGGCGGGCGGGATGAAGAGTTCGATGCGGTCGGTGAAGAGCAGGAGCCCCACCTTGTCGTTGCTCTTGATGGCGGAGAAGGCGAGCGTGGCGCACACTTCCGCGGCCAAATCCTTCTTGGACTCCTCTCCGCCGCCGAAGCGCCCAGAGGCGGAGAGGTCCACCGCCAGGAAGACGGTCAGTTCGCGCTCCTCGTGGAAGCGCTTGACGAAGGGGCGCCCCTGGCGCGCGGTCACGTTCCAGTCGATGGAGCGCACGTCGTCGCCGGGCTGGTATTCGCGCACCTCGTCGAATTCCATGCCGGTGCCGCGGAAGGCCGACTTGTAGTCGCCCGCCAGCGCCTCCGTCACCGTCTTGCGCGTCTTCAGCTCGATCCGGCGGATCTTCTTCGCGATGTCAGAGGAGGTCAGCATTTTTTTACGGAACAGGAACGGCGTCGAGAACTTGTGCGACGACGGCGTCCGGCGTGAGTTCCTCCGCCTCGCCTTCGTAGGTGAGCATGACACGGTGGCGCAGGACGTCGGCGGCGACGGCCTTCACATCCTGCGGCGTGGTGAAGCCGCGCCCCTGCATGAGGGCGTTGACGCGGGCGCCCATTGCCAGGAAGAGGGTGGCGCGGGGAGAGGCGCCGTAGCGCAGCATTCCCTTCAGGCTGTCCAGGCGGTACTTCTCCGGATGGCGCGTGCAGTCCACGAGGCTGACGATGTACTCCTCCACCTTGCCGTCCATGAAGACCTGGTTGCCGAGGGCGCGGATGCGCGCGACGTCGTCGGGGGAGATGACGGGGGCCACTTCGTCGGCCAGATGCGCGTCCGAGGAGGAGGCGCGGCGGAGGATGCGCAGTTCGTCGGCGGGGCTTGGGTAGTCCACGACGAGCTTGTACATGAAGCGGTCCACCTGGGCTTCGGGCAGGGGGTAGGTGCCCTCCTGCTCGACAGGATTCTGCGTGGCCATGACGAGGAAGGGTTCCGGCAGCGGATAGCTCTGGCCGCCGATGGTGACCTGCCGCTCCTGCATGGATTCCAGCAGGGCGCTTTGCACCTTCGCCGGCGCGCGGTTGATCTCGTCCGCCAGGATGACGTTGGCGAAGATGGGGCCCTGGCGGGTGATGAAGTCGCCCTCCTTTGGATTGTAGATGAGGGTGCCCAGCAGGTCGGCGGGCAGCAGGTCGGGAGTGAACTGGATGCGGTGGAAGGTCGCGCTGATGGCGTGCGCCAATGTGGTCACTGTCAGCGTCTTCGCCAGGCCGGGCACGCCCTCGATGAGGACGTGGTTCGCGTTGAAGAGGGCGTTCAGCAGCCGGTTGACCAGCGCCTCCTGTCCCACGATGACCTTGCCGATCTCGTTCCGAAGCGCCTCGATTGTCACGGCTTCGCGGCCGACCAGCTCGTTGATTTGCTTGATGTCGCTTTGCATGGATGAAACTCCTCAAAGATGGCTTGCTGCAGAATAAGTTCATCCCCTATGACGCATCTCCGCCGCGAAAGTTCCATGACGCGGCGTTTTTTCATTCTGTTCATCCGGGCCGCGCCTCTCGCGCGAGTAGGGGAGGGCGGTAGGGCGGGGTACCCACCACCCCGCCCTACCGCCCATTAAGATAACACGCCAAAACGCCGTTCTGACGGAAATCCCACACAATCCCAAAGATGCTTATGCTTTTACGTAATTTTTCATGTACTTTGGGGACTTGGGGGAGCGGGAGTTGACAGAACATTTCGTCGCGCCCTTGCGGGCGCTGGGGGAGAGCAGGGAGCGGTAACCGCAGGCTGCGCGCCCCTGCGGGCGCTTGCCAGCGGTTACGCGAGGTCGCGCACTTCCTGCGCTGCTGCGGTGGGCAACTGCAGTCTGTCTGCCGCATGGGGTGGTGCGCTCCCGTGCGCGGCTGCGGTGGGCAACTGCAGTCTGCCTGCCGCATGGAGACAGGGCTGTTGCAAGACCTTTGATTGGCGGGAATGCCAGTGCGAAATGCCGTTCATGGCGGACGTCCTGAGTGCACGGCCCGTGGCCGTGCACAACTGTTGCGGCGGAATACAGAATGTTTTGCAACAGCATCTTTGCGGACATGTGGATGCAGCCCAACTTGTCGCGCCCTTGCGGGCGCCGGGGGAGAGCAGGGAGCGGTAACCGCAGGCTGCGCGGCCCTGCGGGCGCTTGCCAGCGGTTACGCGAGGTCGCGCACTTCCGTGCGCTGCTGCGGTGCGGCCCGCTGGCTGCCTGCCGCATGGGGTGGTGCGCTCCCGCGCGCTGCTGCGGTGCGGTCCGTGTCTGTCTGCCGCATGGGGTGGTGCGCTCCCGTGCGCTGCTGCGCGGGTCAGTTGCAGGCTGTCTTCAAGTAGATTGTCTCTCGCTCGCGCAAGCACGCCCAAATGGCATTATCTTACGAAAAAATCCATCCCACCATCTCTCAAAATTCCATCACCATGGGCAAGACACGTGAAATCCTGCTGGGCGGCGTTCCCATCGGCGGCGGCCGCCCGCCTGTCATCCAATCCATGTGCAATACGCGCACGGACGACGCGGCGGCCACGCTGGCGCAGATCCATGCCCTCGCCGATGCAGGCTGCCAGGTCGTCCGCGTGGCGTTTCCGAACGCCGCTTCGGCGGACGGCCTGCGCGTCCTCTGCCGCGAAAGCCCTCTGCCCGTCGTGGCAGACATCCACATCGACGGACGGCTGGCGCTGCTGGCGCTTGAATGCGGCGCCCACGGTCTGCGCGTCAATCCAGGCAACATCCGCGACGCGACGCTCGTGCGTGAAATCGCGGCCGCCGCGGCTGCGGCCGGCTGCTGCGTGCGCGTCGGCGTCAACATGGGCAGCCTTTCGCCGGAGGCGGAAGCCGTCCATGGACGCACCGCCAAGGCCATGGTCGCCAGTGCGTTGGAGTATTTGAAGATCTTCGAGGCGGCGGGCTGCCGGCACCTGAAGGTAAGCCTGAAGGCCTCCGACCTGCGACAGACCTGCGACGCCTGCCGTCAGTTCGCGGCGGCCTCCGACTGGCCGCAGCACATCGGCGTCACCGAGGCCGGCACGCCTGACCTCGGCGTCCTGAAATCCGCCATCGGCATCGGCGCCCTCCTGCTGGAGGGCATCGGCGACACGCTGCGCGTCTCCCTTACCGCCGACCCCGTGGAGGAGGTCAAGGCAGCCCGCCGGATTCTCGCGGCGTTGGGCATGCTTCCCGGCCGCCCGCAGATCGTCTCCTGTCCGACTTGCGGCCGCACGCGCATCGACCTGATTCCCCTTGTGCGGCGCGTCGAGGCCGAAATCGACCGCATTCTCGCCAGCGGCAAGCGGATTGCGCTGCAGAAGATCGCCGTCATGGGCTGCGAGGTCAACGGGCCAGGCGAGGCGGCGGACGCGGATTTGGGCATCGCCGGCGGCAACGGCCGTGGCCTCCTCTTCCGCCTCGGCCAGAAGGTACGCGTCTTCCCAGAGGAGCAGCTCTTCGACGTCCTCATGTCCGAACTGCAGCCCTTCATCCACGACAACTGATTCACGACAAGGAGCATCCATGGATCTCTCCCGTCTCGACTGGAAACTTTCCTTCGTCTCGCCTGTTGACAAGCAGGCCCACACGATTCCCGCGCAGGTGCCGGGCAACGTCATCGGCGATCTCCACCGCGCCGGCCTCATCGGCGACCCCTATTGGGACTGCAATTCCGTCGCCCTGCGCCCATGGGAATTCGTTGATTTTACGTATCATGTTGAATTCCAAGGAGTTAAGCATAATTCGCGCGAGCGGGTGCAACTGCATTTCGGCGGCATTGACACCGTCGCCGAAATCCGTCTGAACGGCATGGTCGTCGGTCAGGCGCAGGACATGTTCATCGCCCACGACTTCGACGTCACCGACGCGTTGCGCGACGGCGGAAACCGCCTGGAGGTCGCCATCCAGTCCAGCGTGAACTATGCACGCCAATTCCAGCGGCCGCCCTTCGCCACCCACCAGCACTACAACTACGAATCGCTCTACATCCGCCGCGCGCGCCACACCTACGGGTGGGACATCGCGCCGCGCATCGTGGGCGCGGGCCTCTGGCGCGGCGTCTCGTTGGAGACCCTCAAGCCGGAGCGTTGGGGCAAGACCTACCTCTATACCTATAATATAGAAGAGGGCTGCGCCTGCCTCCTGCTGGACTGGTCCTTCGTCACCGACGCGCCCACGCTGGACGGCTTCCAGATCCGCCTCGCCCTCAGATGCGGCGATTCCACCCTCGATAAGACCTTCCCCGCCTACTTTGTCACGGGCACGGAACGCATCTCCTTCCCTGACGCCAAACTGTGGTGGCCGCTGGGCGCCGGAGAGCAGAACCTCTATGACGTGACGCTTGACCTCATCCACGACGGCAAGACTGTGGACACAAAGCATTTCCGCACAGGCCTGCGCGAAATCACCCTCGACCGAACGGAGACGCTTGCGGAGGACGGCTCCGGCCAGTTCCGCTTCGTGGTGAACGGCGTGCCCATCTTCGTGAAAGGCTCCAACTGGGTGCCCTCGGAAGCGCTGCACGGCGAACATCCGGAGCGCGTCCCGCAGGCGCTGGCCCTCTTCCGCGACCTCGGCTGCAACATGGTCCGCTGCTGGGGAGGCAACATCTTCGAAGGGGACGACTTCTTCGACCTGTGCGACGAATACGGCCTCATGGTCTGGCAGGACTTCATGGGCGCCTGCGAGATTCCGCCGCAGGACGAGTGGTATCTCAAGCTGATCGCCACGGAGGCGCAGGCCGCCATCGAGGCGCTGCGGCAGCATCCCTCGCTGGCCCTCTGGTGCGGCGACAACGAGGGCGACGAGTCCTTCTTCTACTCGCCCGCGCAGCGCCGCCGCCTGCCCTCCGCCAACATCGTCAGCCGCCAGATTCTGCCGCAGGCGGTCGCCCTCCACGATCCCGCCCGCGACTATCTGCCTTGCAGCCCCTATCTCGCCGACGACCTGAAGCGGCGCAACGCCCGCTACCGCTCCCCCGAACAGCATCTCTGGGGACCGCGCGACAACCACAAGAACCCCTTCTACAAGGACAATCTGGCCATCTTCGCCAGCGAAATCGGCTATCACGGCATGCCCTGCGAGGCCTCCATCAAGCAGTTCCTGCCGGAAGGCTCATGGAACGGCCGCGTCGGCAATGCGGGCTGGAACTGCCATGCCGCGCAGCCCTTCGGCGACATGGAGGGCGACTTCTCCTACCGCACGCAGCTCATGATCGACCAGGTGGACGGCTGCTTCGGCGAGGTCCCCGAAGACCTCCACGGCTTCATCGAGGCCTCCCAGATTGTGCAGGCCGAGGCCATGAAGTTCTTCATCGAGAGCTTCCGCCAGCGCAAATGGCGGCGCAGCGGCCTCATCTGGTGGAACGTCATCGACGGATGGCCGCAGTTCTCCGACGCCGTCGTGGACTACTACTACCGCCGCAAGCTCGCCTACTATTATATAAGGAATGCGCAGCAGCCGGTCCACCTCTCCTTCGCGGAACCCGCCAACTGGTGCATTGGCCTCGTCGTCTCCAACGACACCATGGCGGCCGCCGGCGGCCCCTACCGCGTCTATGACCTGGACAGCGGCGAGACCATTGACGAGGGCGCCTTCCGCGTGGACTCCAATGCCTCTGCGACTGTCAGGCAAATCCGCATTTCGCAGGGACGCGCGCGCATGCTCATTGTGGAGTGGGAGGCGGACGGCCGCAAGGGCTTCAACCACTACGCGCTGGGCTTCCCGCCGGTCAGCCTGAAACAATACCGCGCATGGCTCCAGGCCCTCAACCAGAAGTTCTACCATATCAAGGAACTCTTCTGAAAGGGGTGGCGGCCGCGCAGGCGCGCGGCCCTCCCGCGCGCCAACCTGAGAGGACGCCACTTAGCGCCCGCATCTGCGCCACCCCGCAAAGGCTTCCAGGGGGGGGCGGTCCCTGCTTCGGGTGCTATATTACGCAGAAAACGCTTTCCGTTCTCAAAATTCACCAAACCGCTAGGGGTTCAGCCGCATGATGTCATCGTTTCCCTGCAAGAAAATAGCCAGGTCGTGTGTGTTCGCGTTCCTATTCGCGCTGGCCTTCGCCTTCCGCGCCGACGCGCAGCTGCTCTCGGTGAAGGCCGAGCCGCGCTGGCCCTGGAACGGGCTCGTGGACATCACGGTCTCCGTGCCGGAGGGCACCGTCGCCGCGACAGGCTCGAACACCCCTGTCTTCCTGCGCCTGTACGGACACGACGAGACCACAGGCGCCGAGGTGGCCATGCGGACGCTCTCCTCCGACGGCGTCAACTTCGTCACGCATCCGGCGGAGACGGCCTATCCCCTGGGCGCGACAGGTACGCGGAAGTTCGTCTGGGATGCCGCGAAGGACAACCCCGCCTTCAATGCGTCCTCCTTCACGGTCAGGGCCGAACTCTCGAAGGGCGTCCTGACCTACAGGGTGGTCGATTTGCAGACGGGGGAGTTCTGGGGCACGGACAGCGCGCCAGACCTGAACGACGACACCTGCCGCACGACGCAGCTGTGGCTGCGCCGCATACCCGCCGGCGTCTTCATGATGGGGTCGCCGGAGAGCGAGTGGGGGCGTCGTCCCGACAGGGAGACGCAGCATCAGGTGACGCTGACGCGCGGCTTCTACATCGGCGTCTTCGAAATGACAGCGGCACAGCATGACCTGATTGCGGGCGTGAAAGAAGAAATTCTAGAATATGGCGAATATTGTGAAGGCAAGACGCGCCCCATGATCCTCCTTTCCTACGACGAAATCCGCGGCACGGGCGTAGGCATGTCCTGGCCGGCCGGCGGCCATGCCGTGGACGAGGATTCCTTCCTGGCGAAGCTGCGCGCGAAGACGGGGCTTGAATTCGACCTGCCCACCGAGGCGCAGTGGGAGTACGCCTGCCGCGCGGGAACCACGACCTCCCTCAATTCGGGGAAGAACATGGACAATGAAACAGATTACCCGAAGCTGATGGAGGTCGCAAGGTGCTTTTGCAACTATACGTCGACGGCGTGGAGCAGTTGGGACGGAAAGGGCGGCTATTCTGGCCGCACAGTGGTAGGCTGCTACCTTCCGAATGCCTGGGGACTCTATGACATGCACGGGAACGTGGGCGAGTGGTGCCTGGATTGGATCCACAGCTACTACTACCCGGACGCTGTACTGGACTATCCGGGAGGGGCCATGCCCGTGACGGACCCCGTGGGGCATGCGAATGGAGACCTGCACGCTGTCCGCGGCGGCGGCTACTATATCGCGCAAGATTCATCTGATTACCGTTCCGCGCACCGCGGCGGCCGCTCTGACTGGCCGCACGATAAACGCCCCACTCCTGCGGATGTGGGTTTCCGCGTCGTCTGCCCCTTCTGACGCGGCAGCTTCCTCTCCCTTCGCGAATGAATGCTTGAAAGGTGAACACGATGAAGAAGATCTTGACATAGCTGATGTGCTTCCTGGGGATGCTGGCGTGCGGCGAGGTCATCCACCATCCCGGAGGAACCCTGGAGACGAGCGAGACGTGGACGGCGGAGGCGGAGCATGTCCTTGACGCCGACCTCACCATCGCCAGCGGCGTGACGCTGTACATCGTCGACGGCGCCGCCGTCTCCTTCGCCCCGGGGGCGAAGTTCGTCATCGATGAGGACGGGCGGCTCGTCCCGTCGGCCCCGCCCTGCCGGATGGACGTGCGCCAGCATCAGGTGGTCACGGGGACGGAGCGCGTCTCCCCCGTGGCGACGGAGGAGGAGGAGGCTCCCGCGTTCCTGGTCGACTACGAAGAGGCCGCCGGCTGGACGGCGGGGACGCCCTTCTGGAATTCGGCCGGTGTCGCCGACGGCGAGCGCGTGCTGACGCTGGCCGGCGAGAGCGCCGTCGGCGTCTGCGTCGAGGTCATGAACGGCGATGAAGTGGCCGTGCACGAGGGCGTGCTGTCGGCGAACGAGACCTGGGGCGCCGACAAGGAGCACGTCGTCAGGCACAACGTGCGCGTCCCCGCGGGGCGGACGCTGACCGTCGCCGACGGCGCCACCATCCATTTCTGCGAGGAGGCGGGCCTCATCGGAGAGGGGAACGTCGTCTACGGGGGGAGCCTCCGCCTTGTCGTGGAGGGCGACATCAAGCACCTCCGCTTCAAGAACAACACGGCCCTTGTCAGCGTGAAAATGGCGGACAGCGTGACGGATGTCTGCGACAATGCCTTCGAGGGCTGCGTCAATCTGGAG
>CACZQQ010000291.1 GCA_902783355.1 uncultured bacterium | reverse complement strand
CCTCCCGCGCCGCCTAAAATGTCCAAATTCCCTCCACGTTCCGCCTAAAACTGAATTTCGGGAATACCTGCGTGCCCAGAAGAAGAACACGCATGAATTTCCCATCTTCTTCTCTTTCAAATATTTTTGTCATGATCGCCCAAAGCGCTGCCTTGTGCACGAGTCTCCGTGGAGGCCTCTGCGTTTTTCCGTTCGCGCAGGACATGGGCGACACATCTGTCGGGCGAGTTTTTTAACGCGGAGAGCGCAAAGTGCGCCGACGCAAAGAACGCCGATGACTTTTAAATGCATCCTTGCGCTCTTGGCGTTGAAACCCTCCGCGATCTTTGCGTTGGGAATCCCGGCCATGATCGCCCAAAGCGCTGCCATGTGCCCGAGTCTCCGTGGAGGCCTCTGCTACCCGCGCAGGACATCGGCAACACATTGGGCGAACATAGCCAATACTTTTCATAATCCATAAAGCCTATTATACAATGTCTCTCCGCCGGCCCGTGGCCAATCGACGTGCGGCCTCCGCCTCTAGCATCTGCGTGCCCAGAGGGAGAGCACGCATGAACTTCCCATCTCCTTCTCTTTCAGATACTTTTCATGATCCATGCGGCCGATTTCGGCACGGACGAGCCCGGGCACCCAGAGGATTTCGCCCTTGTCATCCGTCACCACCGGCCAGGCGTGGCGCGCCTCCGGCGGGATGTGCGCATCGCTGAAGATGTCCTGCAGTTTTCTATGGTGTCCCTTGAGGCCGAAGGGGCGGACGCGGTCGCCGCGACGCCATGGACGGACAATCAACGCCGCTGGACGCGAATCCCCCTCAAAATCAAAATGCTCTCCCCATTCGGCCGCCGGCGGCCGCTCTCCATTCTGCACTACAAACTCCCATTCGCTTCCGTCCTTGCCACGCGAGGACAGACAGGGGGAACTCTGCCAGGGCCAGATCAAGTCGTCCGACTCCTCTTCGTTGTCCGCCCGTCCGACAACCTCAAGCCCTCTCTCGGAGAGGCACATCATACGCTTGGCATCCAGCGGGATGCAGCGCGTCCGTACGCCCTCCTTCCGCAGGGCCTCGTAGAGCCTGTCCACCGTGTGGCAGGAAAAAGGGACATCTGGAAATTGTTCCGGCAGAAGACGTTGGATATATGCCTTCGGCAAGGCCTGCCACGCAGCCAAGTCCATGGCGTCCTTCTCGGCACGCCGCGCCCCGTCCTCTAAAACCTCCGCATCGTCGCGCAGGACGCGCAGGGACCGCCGGAAGCCCTTGTCCGTGCCGAAGATGTCGCGAATGAGGGGAATCAGCCGGTGGCGGACGGCGTTGCGGCGGCAGCAAGGCTCCAGATTCGTGGCATCGACGCGCCAGTCGGCGACGCCCTGCCCCCGCAGATAGGCCTCCAGTTCCGCCTTGCCATATTTCAAGAGGGGACGGCGGATGGCGTAGCCCCCCTCCGCAAAGTAGCTTTCCTCGCACAGGCTGGTCAGGCCGGAGGCATTCGAGCCACGCCCGAGCCGCAGAAGAAACTCCTCCAGGGCGTCGTCGGCATGGTGCCCAAGGAAGACGATCCTGCGCCCCGTCTCGGCGGCCAGCCGCCGCCACGCCTCCAGACGGCAGCGCCGCGCGGCGGTCTCCACGGATTCCCCCGGAAGGCGCGCCTCGCTTACGTATAAATCCTTGCAAATAAAGGAGATATGCCTATCAAGACAGAATCTTTCGCACCACAGCCGGTCATTGTCGGCGTCCGCGCCGCGCAGGTGGTGGTTGAAATGGACAGCCAGGAGGTCGTTCCATCCAGCCTCGCGCAGGAGGAGCAGGAGGGCGGTGCTGTCCGCGCCCCCCGAAAAGCCAACCAGCGCCGGCTCCGGCGCGCCCTCCAGCCACCCTTCCATCGCCTATTTTTCAAGGTTCAGGGTCGGCAGCTTGACGCCCTCGGGCAGCCTGGACTGGGGCTCCTTGGCGGCGGCCGCGGCGGCCTCCTCCTCCTCGTGGTGCTCATCCACCTTGAGTTCCAGAGGCCACTGGACGTCGCCGTAGGCCTTCGCGTAGGTCTGCAGGACAAGGTCGCAGAGCACCTGCTCGTCCATGTCGTTGGAGAGCCTGACGGTCTCGACTGTGCCGTCCTCGCGCGCGAGCTGGGCGGTCTCCTCGCCGTTCAGCAGGAGTTGGACCTCATACTCCTCGGCCGGCAGGTCCTGGCGGGGGGGCTTGCTGGCGTCCACGATGCAGATCTCGCTGGGCTTCTGTCCGACCGCGTCCAGCAGGAGCTTGTTGAGGTGGCCGTTGCGGCGCTCCTCGATGCGGTAGCGCCACTCGAATTTCACCTTGGCCCCCTCGTAGCCCGT
>CACZQQ010000290.1 GCA_902783355.1 uncultured bacterium | reverse complement strand
GCCATCGCCGTAGATGGTCTTCCAGTCGTCGCGCATCGACACGGGAATCCAGCCGTTCTGTTCGCAGTCGTGGCGCATCTTGTCGGCTTTGTCGGGATTGCCGTACTCGCGCTCTGTGTCATCACATAACAGCATGAATCCCAATGATTTATATTTATTCCCGTGAATGGCGTAGTTGACCATGCTGGCATCGGAGAGGGCGTTGCCGAAGGCCAGCACGGGCTGGACGCCGATCTCTCGCGCGATGGCGACGACCTTGTTCATCTGGAGATCCTTGACGAGATTCTGGCCGCCCAGCAGGAGGACGTCCTCGCGGCCGAAGGTATAGTCCAGCCCGTCCTTCTCGCCCTGTCCGCTGGCGACGATGGTGCTGTCTGAACCAATGACTTGGCATGGGGGAAGATGAAGCTTGTCCGCCAGTGGCCACACGGTGAGCCTGTCGGTGCCGCTGATCACATAGACGGCAAAGCCGTTTTCGACGAGATAGTCCACGACCTCCACCATCGGCTTGTAGAAGGCGTCGCCGCGCTTCAGGCCGACGAAGCCGGACTGCGGCTCCTCCATGAAGCGGCGGACGAAGGCATCGAATTCGTTCAGTGTCAAGCCCTTGTAGGCCTCAGAGACCATGCGCTCGCGGTTCTTGTCCAGCTTGGGGAAGGTGCCTTCGCGGGCGGCCTTCGCGGCGGCGAGCTGCTCTTCCGTCGGCTTGTAGGTCGGATCCTCCAGGACGCGGTGTTCGAAGAGAAGCCAGTCGAAGTAGGTCGGATCGGTCTCCAGAAAGAGCGTGCCGTCAAAGTCGAACACCGCAACACGCTTGTCGGCAGGGATATAGTCGGCGGAACCCTTTGTGGTCACGTCTGCGATGTAGGTCACCAGCGCGCTTTTCGCCGGCGCGTTGTCGTTCCAGAGCGAGAGCGGCCTGCTGGCGCAACCGGTCAGAATGACCAGTCCGATGACAACCAAGATGTGGAGGGAATGTGTTTTCATGTTGGTTCCAAGGAGGTTGTGCTTTGTTTGTGATGTCAAGGGGAGGGCGCGGTTCCGTCCGCGTCGCCGAACACGCGCCTAATATACCTCCTTGCGCATGGCGCGAAACACGTCTGCGGTTTTTGTTATGAAAAGGAAGGGGGGGCGTGTCCCACAAGTCCCACTTCCGTGGTCTTCAGCAGCTGGCCATTTCGGCAAGAGCGCTTTGGCAGGGGATGCCTGTGAGTGAAGGCGGGGCCATGGGGCAAATGGACATTGGGGATCTGTGGGACGGGGCTTCTGTCCCGCGCCATTCGCCTTCCACAATGAAAAACTGCGCTGAAAATCAGCGTGGCTTGAGGCAGGCGTGGGGATTCATGCTATCTTATGCGCGACTGCTTTGCTTCCCTCCCTTTTCTGGAGAAGAATCCATGGAAACTGATGTTCTGATTATCGGCGCGGGGGCTGTCGGCTGTGCCTTGGCCCGTGAACTGACGCGCTTCGACCTACACGTCCTGGTCGTGGACAAGAACGAGGACGTGGGCGGCGACGCCTCCAAGTCCAACAGCGCCATCATCCACACGGGCTACGACGCGAAGCCAGGCACGCTGGAATCGGAGCTTGTCGTGGCGGCGAACCCGATGTACGACCGCCTTGCCGCCGAGCTGGACGTGCCCTTCGCGCGCATCGGCGCCATCCTGCCCGCCTTCAACGACGAGCAGGCCGCCAAGCTGCCCTCCATTCTCGAGAAGGCCTTCAAGAACCGCGTCTACGATGTGGTCTATCTGCCGAAGGAGAAGCTTCTTGCGATGGAGCCGAACCTGAATCCGGAGGTGCGCGGCGGCCTCTACATCCCGCGCGAGAGCATCATCGACCCCTTCCTGCTGACCATCGGCTATGCGGAGAACGCCGTCATGAACGGCGCGTCCTTCCTGCTGGGCACGGAGGTCACGGGCATGCGGGTGGAGCAGGGCGCCGTCGCCGCCGTCCAGACCACGCGCGGCGAAATCCGCGCCCGCTACGTGGTCAATGCGGCGGGGCTGCACTGCGACGACATCGCGGCGATGGTGAACCACGCCGACTACAAGGTCAACCCGCGCAAGGGGCAGTTCTTCATCCTTGACCGCGAGACCGCCTGCAAGGTCAACCACATCGTCCTGCCCATCCCGACGGCGACCACGAAGGGCAAGCTGATGTGCCCCACCATCCACGGCAACATGCTCGTCGGCCCCACGGCGGAGGATTTGCAGGACAAGGAGGACCACAGCACCACCGCCGAGGGCCTCGCCACCGTCGCCGCCGACGTCTCCCGCATGATTCCGGGCGTGCGCCTCAACGAGACCATCACGCAGTACTGCGGGCTGCGTCCCAACAAGGTCCCCGAGGGCGTCTGCGTGGACGTCTACGACGACCTCAAGAACTACGTCAACATCTCCGGCGTGCGCTCCACGGGGCTGACCGCCTCCGCCGCGCTGGCCAAATACGCCGCCAACAAGCTCTTCTCCATCGGCCTGGAGGACCGCTGCCGCAAGGACTACAATCCCGTCCGCAAGGGCATC
>CACZQQ010000289.1 GCA_902783355.1 uncultured bacterium | reverse complement strand
TCGGGGGCCATCTTGCGCAGCCAGCCCCACCAGCGCAGGACGGAGAAGAGCGTCTCGGAGATGATGCGGCGGTCGCGGGAGCCGAGCTGGCGGTTCTCCGCCAGGAGGTTGCGCAGGGTGCGGTCGGCGGGGCGGCGCTCACGCAGCGTCTCCGCCAGGACGGTCAGGACGACCTGCGCGCAGACGCGTGCCTGCGTGGCGATGCGGCTGGCGGGCATGGCCGCGCCGCCTTTGCCTTCGCCGCGCTTCGCCGGGGCGGGATTCTCTTTGCTGTCTTGGGGATTCATGGGACTGGAGGACTCTCTACCGTGCGGCGGCCTCCGCGGCCTGCACGGTGTTGTGGAGCAGCATGGTGATGGTCATGGGGCCGACGCCGCCGGGGACCGGCGTGATGAGGGAGGCGACCTCCTTGACCGCGTCGAAGTCCACGTCGCCCACCAGACGGTAGCCGCGCGGGCTTTCTGGGGCGGGGACGCGGTTGACGCCCACGTCGATGACCACCGCTCCGGGCTTGACCATGTCGGCGGTGATGGTGCGCGGCGCGCCGACGGCGGCGATGAGGATGTCCGCCTGCCGCGTGAAGGCGCCCAGGTCGGGCGTGCGGCTGTGGCAGAGGGTGACGGTGGCGTCGCCGCCGGGCCCCTTGCGCATCAGCAGGTTCGCCAGCGGCTTGCCGACGATGTTGCTACGGCCGACGACGACGGCGTGGGCGCCGGCGGTCTTGACGCCGCTGCGCAGGAGCAGCTGGATGATGCCGTTGGGCGTGCAGGAGACGAAGCCTGGCTGCCCCAGCACGAGGCGCCCCACGGAGACGGGGCTGAAGCCGTCCACGTCCTTCTCGGGGGCGATGGCGGCGATGACCTGTTCAGGGTCGATGTGTTTCGGCACGGGGAGCTGGACGAGGATGCCGTGGATGGCGGGGTCGGCGTTCTTGCGCGCGATGAGGGTGAGCAGCTCCGCCTGCGTGGTGGTTGCGGGCAGGCGGTTGTCGTCGGAGAAGAGGCCGATTTCGGCGCAGGCCTTCTCCTTGGCGGAGACGTAGGACTGGCTGGCGGGATCTTCGCCGACGAGGATGACGGCCAGGCCGGGCGTGATGCCTTTGGCGGCCTTCAGCGCGGCCACGCGCTCCTTGAGTTCATTGCGGATGGCGGCGGCGATGGCCTTGCCGTCGATGATTGTGGCAGACATGCTATTGCTTCCTAATTTGTCAGGGGGCTTTTGTTTCGTGGACGAGGTCGTCCCATGTGACGGTGGCGGGTTCGGGGGGCATGGGCGTGTTCGTCTCCATGCAGTAGCGCAGTTCGTCCTCGCGGTCGCGGTCGCTCCACCAGAAGAGGTCGCCGCTGTCGCCGCCGTACTTCCCGAAGAGGGTGGCGGGGCGTCCGAAGCGGTTCCAGTAGAGTGTGCGCGTGTAGTTGAGGTTCCAGAGGAGGATGTAGGGGCATTGTTCGCAGAGGCGGCGGTCGATCTGGCGGAGGATTTCGTTCCGCCTGGCGGTGTCGAACTCGGTCTTCTGCAATTCGATGAGGCGGTCCACCTCGGGGTCTGCGAAGCCGGTGATGTTGCTGGAGCCCTTCTGGGCGGCCTCGCGGGAGGACCAGAGCTGCTCGGGGTCCTTGAAGAGGCCGCCGCCCCACGCGGCCCATGTCATGTCGAAGTTGAAGTCGTCCATGTCCTTGGCCCAGGCGGACCAGTCCTTGCTGACGATGGTCATGGTGATTCCGGCGTCCTTGAGGGCCTCGTTGAAGACGGCGATGAACTTGTCGTTGCCGCCCCTGCTGAGGAACTCGAACTTGAAGGGCTGCCCGTCCTTCTCCAGGAGGCCGCTCTGCGGGTTGGTCTTCCAGCCGGCCTCCGCCAGCAGCCGTCTCGCCTCGCCCGGGTCGTAGCCGTATACGGGGTTGGCGCAGGGGTGCGCCTCGTCGTAGAGGTCCTCCCAGTAGGAGCGGTGGAGGAAGTACTGCCCGAACATCATGGCGTCGTTCATGAAGGGGCGGTTGAGGAGGTGGGCGAGGGCCTTGCGCACGCGCACGTCCTGGAAGAGAGGCCGCCGCATGTTGAAGGCGAAGCCCTGCATGCCGACGGGCTGGTGGTTGTAGACGGCCTGCCTGACGATCCAGTTGTTGCGCAGCGAGGCCAGCCGCTCCTCCAGCTTGTACCACTGGGCGGCCGAATAGATGGTCATCTGGTCGATCTCGCCCTTCTTGAAGGCCTCGAAGGCATTCAGCGAATCCTCGAAGAAGCGCATCTTGAGGCGGGCGAAGTTGTAGAGGCCCTGGCTGGCGGGGCGGCCTGCGCGCCACCAGTCGGCGCGCTTCTCCAGCAGGAGGTATTCGCCTTCGCGCAGGGTGGCGATGCGGTAGGGCCCGGAGACGACGGGGAACTCGAAGTTGAGCAGGTTGAAGTCCTGTTCCGCATAGGCGTGCCTGGGCAGGATGTGGAAGCCGCCGACGGTGGCCAGATTCTCCCAGTGGATGTCGCGGGCGCGGAAGCGGATGCCGCCGTCGGGCAGGATGACCGGCTCCTCCAGGCGCTCCATGCTGTAGCGGAAGGGGCCGGTGAGGTTGTGCGGGTCGACGAGGGCCTTGTAGGTCCAGAGGACGTCCTCCGCGGTGACGGGGACGCCGTCGCTCCAGCGGGCCTCCGGGTCGAGCCAGAAGGTGAACTCCCGCTGGTCGGCGGAGATCGTCCAGCGGCAGGCGAGGGCGGGCGTGTATTCCAGGTTCCGGCTGTCGATGGAGAGGAGCGTCTCGTAGAGGAGGCCCATCACCTGGCTGCTGATGGTGCTGTTGTCCAGATAGTAGTTGAGGCTCTTGGGGGATGGCCCCAGATACTCCGTGAACTCGCCGCCCTGGCGCGCTTCGTCCGGCGCGGCCGCCGGATCGGGCTCTTCATGCCAGCCAGCCGCCGGAAAGACGGCGACGGCGGGCGGCGCGCCCTCCTGTGCAATGCATAAATATATGCATACAAAGAAGATAGATAGAACGAAGCGCATGGAGCCCAGGTTCAGATGGCCTCGGGCATGATGTAGTACATCACGCCGGGCTTGAGTGTTGTGGCGGCGGCGGGAAGCCCCTCCACGCGCAGCGTGGCGCTGCCGCGTGCCGAAAGGAGCGCCTCAAGGAAGTCGGCGGGGGCCCGCGTGGCGCGGAAGACCTCCGCGTTCTCGTTGCCGCAGAGCGCGCGGGCCTTGGCAATGGCCTCGTCCATGCCGCCCAGCTGGTCGACCAGATGGCAGTCGAGGGCGGCCTGCCCGGAGACGGGGCGCCCGTCCCCGAACTCGGCCTCCCTGACGGAGTCCGCCGTGGGGAAGTACTTGGCGCGCCCCTTGGAGACGACTTCGCAGAAGCGCCCGAAGGTCTCGTTGATGAGTCCCTGCATGTAGGCGGTCTCCTCTTCGGTCGGCTCGCGCATGCCGGAGCCGATGTCCTTCAGCCTGCCGGAACGGTAGACCATAGGCTTGACGCCCAGCTTGTCCATGAGGCCATGGTATTCCACGCCGGACATGATGACGCCGACGCTGCCGGTCAGGCAGACCGGGTTCGCCACGATCCAGGAGGAACCGCTGGCGATGTAGTAGCCGCCGGAGGCCCCCATGGCGCGCATGACCGTCACCACGGGGAGGCCGGAGGCGACGATGGCGTCGACCTCCCGGCGGATCTCGTCGCTGGCAACGACCTCGCCGCCGGGCGTGTTCATGTCCAGGATGATGGCGGCCACGCTTTCGTCCTTGCGCACCTCCTGCAGGAGGGCGACGAGGCGGTCGGCGGGCAGGAGGCCTTCGTTGCCGAAGAGGCTGTCGCTGCTGCCGACGATGATGCCGTGGACGTTGACAACCGCGACGCGCTTCTCGCCGAAGCCCTCCGCGACGACGTGCTCGTTCACGCCCGACGAGGCAGTGGTGCCGCCGAAGGTGTCAGGCAGGCTGGAGAACATCTTGCCCATGCCGATGCAGAAGAGGACGACGCACAGGATGAAGAGCAGGATGCTGAAGAGGCATCCGGCGCAGGAGCCGCAGCAGAAGGCGAGGATGCCGCTGCCCTTGTTGGGGGGCGGTGGCGGTGGCGGCGCGGGCTGGGGGGAGGGCGGCGCCACCGTCGCATAGGTGGATGGACGGCGCATGGCGTCGCCGGCGGCGGAGCCGAAGGGGGCGTTGCTGTTCTCTTCCATGATCTTAGGTGATTGTCAAGCCTGGGGCGGAAGTCCGTGGTCAGGGGGTTGCGGCGGGGGCCTTCTTGTCGTTGGCGGGTTCGAGGTAGTCGAGGCCCTCCACGGCGGGGCGTGCATGCTCGATGCGCAGGTAGCCGGTGGCGCGGGAGAGGGTCGGCGGCAGGCCGTCGGCGCTCTTGTAGAAGCGCTTCTGCCGCATCTTCAGGTTGTAGCCGTCGAAGCCCATGATGTAGTAGACGAAGAGCTTCGGGCGCAACTGCAGAAGGATGTGGACGAGGTTGGGGCCGTCCAGCTCCATCTGGGGCTTCTCGCCGTCGATGTAGTCGCCCAGCCGGAAGCTGGCGTAGACGTTCTCGTCGTCCTCGACGCGCAGATAGTAGATGTCCTGCTCGACGTCGGCGAAGCGCATGAGGGTCAGTTTCAGGGTCTTGATGAGATCGGTCTCGCTTTTGGAGGGCATGCCGATGTTCTGGGTCAGGAGCGGAATCCCGTCGTAGACCTCGATATGGACGGGCTTGGAGAGGTGGATGGAGGGCAGGCGCGGATGGCTCAGGTAGGCAGTGACGGCGTACTTGTCCTCCTTCTGCATTTCATAGAACTGGTTGATGACGACCCGCAGCTCCCGCGTCTGCCCAGGGCCCAGCTTCAGGCCGCTGGCGGGGTTGTCCATGAGGGTGAACTGGGCGACGTTGCGGCCGCCGCTGGCCTCGACCCTGAAGGTGACGCTGCCCCGGTTGCGCTCCCGCGGTTGGTCGCCGCCGAAGGAGAGCGTGTTGCCGGAGAGGTTGGTGACCTGGAGGGTGAGGGGGATTGGCTCGTAGCGCAGATAGCGCGGCTTCTCCGCCGTCAGGCGCAGGGCGATCTGGGCATGGGCGGCCGCGGCCAGCATGACCAGGGCCGTCAGCGTCAGGCGCAGCATGGAGGATGTCTTGGACATGAAGGGACTCCTTATTTTGGGGGGAGGCGTCGGAGGGCCTCGAAGAGAAGAAGGGTCGCCGCCTGGGCGACGTTCAGGGATTCGGCATGGCCGGGCATGGGGATCGTCACGGCCTCGCCCACTTCGGGGGCGCTGATGCCGTTGCCTTCGTTGCCTACCACAAGCGCCGCGCCGGCGGGGGCGAAGCCGTCGGAGAAGAGCGTCGTCGTGGCGGACATCATCGCGCACCAGACGCGCCGTCCGCCCAGCGCGCGGAAGCAGGCGGCGGCCGCCGGCAGGTCGGGGAAGGCGTGGATGGCCAGGGCGAACTGCGCGCCCATGCCGGCGCGCACGACCTTGGGGGACCAGGGGTCCGCGCTGGCGGCGGTATGCCAGACCTGCGTCAGTCCGGCCGCCCACGCCGTGCGCAGGATGGTGCCGAAATTGCCCGGTTCGCGCACCTGGTCGAGGATGAGCGTGCAGACGGGAGAGAGCGTTTCGGGGGGCGTCGGCTCCGGCTTCTCCAGCAGGCAGAGGATGCCCTGCGGGCCTTCCGTCTGGGCGTAGGCGGCGAAGGCGCGCTCCGGCAGGCGTTCCGGCGCCACGCCCGCCTGCGCCGCCAGGGCCGCCATCTCGGCGGCGGCCTCGGGGGCGGCGGCTTCGGAGAGGAGCATCGCCTTCAGCCAGGCGGGGCGGCGCGTGACGGCCTCCCGGCAGCAGCGCAGGCCCTCCGCCACGAAGTAGGGCGACTTGCGGCGGTTGTGGCGGCCGGCTCCCAGCTGGCGCAGGATTTTGTCGAGGGCGGAAGTCAATGGCGGCTAGGCGTGGAGCATGTTCTGGCCGCCCGTGACGGGGATGGCCTGGCCGGTCTCGTAGTCCTGCTCGACGCAGTACATGATGGCGCGCGCGACGTCGGCCGGCAGGCATCCGCGGTGCATGGGCACCTTCGCCATGTAGAACTCGCGCACGTCCTCGACACTCTTGGCGCCGGGCACCTTGCCTGCGTTGAGGTACTGCACGAAGAGGCCGCGCTGCGGATCGCTCCAGAGCGGCCCGTCAAGGTAGTTGCCCGGGCACACGGAGTTGACCTTGATGCGGGAGGTCACCAGCTCCTTGGCGAAGGACTGGGTGAGGCCGATGCCGCCGAACTTGGAGCCGGCGTAGGCGCCGTTCTTGTTGGAGCCTTCCAGGCCCGACTTGGAGTTGACCTGGACGATGTCCGTCCAGCGGTCGGCGGGGGAGGTCATCTGGGCGGCCATGATCCTGGCGGCGTGCTTGACGCACAGGAAGTAGCCGATGTAGTTGATGTCGGTGACGAAGGCGAAGTCCTTGAGGCTCAGCTCCATGACGGAGCCGGAGCGCACCACGCCGGCGTTGGACACGAAGAGGTCGATGCCGCCGAAGGTCCGCACGATGTCCGTCATCATCTTCTGGACGGACTCCTCGTTGGAGACGTTGACCGCCACTGCGTCGGCGCGGTTCTTGCCGTTGGCGGCGCAGAGGCGCTCGGCGGCGGCCTTGGCGCCCTCGTAGTTCATGTCCGCCAGGACCAGGGTGCCGCCGTTGGCGATGAGGGTCTCGGCGATGCCCAGGCCGAAGCCCTGCGCGCCGCCCGTGACCACGCAGACGCGGTTGGCCAGGCGCGTGCCGCCGGGGCCGCCGCTGACGGAGCGCCGGTAGGATTCGACCTCCCAGTTCTCGATGAAGCCGGCCTGCTCCTTCGTCATGTAGTGGATGCCGCCGAAGGCCTTCGCCAGCGGCTCGATGCGCAGCGCGTTCTCCACGGCGGTGGCGGCGTTCTTGGCCTCGTTGAGGGTGGGGGCCGCGGTGCAGAGCAGCTTCCCGCCGATGAAGAGCACCTTGGGCATGTAGCCGTGCTCCGCCTTATAGGCGGCCAGCGATTCGGCGGAGCCGTCGCCGACGTAGGCGTTGCTCTTGGCGTAGACGATGTGGTCGGGGGTCACGGGGCCGCCGAAGGGGGCCGCGCTGCCGATGGTGTGGACGATGGCGCGGTTGCCCTGCTCGTCCGCCAGCAGGGTGCGCAGGCGCGGCGCGGTCTCCAGCATGAAGGCCTCGTCGACGGGGCCCAGGTCGACGGCGGCAGGCGCCACGCCGGCTTCGGCGTAGGCCTTTGTGAGCGTGGCGGTGATGTCCGCGTAGAGGGCGTCGATCTCCTCGCAGGTGTCCGCGGAGACGAAGACGCCGTGGTTCTGCAGGAAGACGACCTTCGGCTGGTTCCCGTTCGCCTTCTCGTAGGCGTCCATCAGCTTGCGGACGGTGAAGGCCAGCGTGCTGCCCGCGTTGCAGTAGTCGACCCACAGGGCCTTCGGGAAGAGGCGGCGGCAGGTCTCGGCCGCGTCCACGGCGCAGGTCATGCCGTTGACCAGCACGGGGTGCGTGTGGACGATGTAGGCGTATTTGATGAGTTCGTGCAGCGGCGCCTCCACGGAGGGGCGGCCTGCGCCTTCGGGGCGGACGGCGGCCAGCTGGCACTCCTTGACCAGCCTTTCGCGCAGGGCGTCCGGATAGCCGGCCCCGTCCAGGTCGAAGACGCGGCGCAGGGCCGCGCGCTCCATCTTCAGGAACTGCTCCGGCTGGATGGTGGCCAGCGCCACGCCGGAGGGCTTGATGTAGAGGTATTCGCCGTCCTTGTAGGAGGTGTTGCCGCCGCCCAGGAAGGCGTAGTCAGCATTGGCGCCGTAGCGGCGCGAGATCTCGGCAATTGCGTTCAAGGCTTTTTCGGAGGACATGGCTCTGTCTCCTGTTTTTGGGGATTGTGTGTTGGAAGGGAAAGTCTAGTCTTTTCTCTGGAGGCGCAGGTACGTGGGCACATCCAGGTTGCGGCCGTTCACGATGACGGGCGGCGCGGCGGCGAAGATGCCGCGCGGCAGTTCGCCGAAGACGAGGGGCTTGCCGGCGGCGGCCTGCGCGGTCGTGTCCAGGCGCTTCTCCGTGAAGAGCTTGAGATAGCCGATGGTTGTCTCGGCCGCCCAGCGGACCGCCTGCAGGTAGGCGCTTTCGGGGCGCGCGTCGGGGAAGAAACGGCCGCAGGAGCCGCAGTCGAGGGCAAGGCACGGGAAGCCCTGGCTGTGCAGGATCTCCAGCGCCCCGCGGGAGCGCTTCTGGCACTCCTCGTCGTCGATGGTGTGGGGCATGGGCAGGATGGCGGTCGCGGGGATTCCGGCGGCCTTGGCCGCCCCCAGGGCGAACTGGCCGTAGAAGACGCCCGTGTTGCCGCCGCTGAAGGCCAGGACGACCAGCATCCGGACGTGCGGCAGCAGCTCGTCCAGGCGCTCCTTGAGGGGGAGGCAGGCGCGGTCGGCGGCGGCGCCGACCGGAAGGGCGGGCGGCTCCGGCACGGCGATGCGCTCCAGCCCCGGCAGCTGCTCGCCGTCGTTGTCGTCGGTGTCCACGGCCAGCAGGCGCGTCCTGGGCAGGCCGCCGCGCTGCATCAGATAGTAGGCCACGCGGGCCCCGCCGGTGCCGGCGCCCAGCACGAGCATTTCGCCGCCGATGTTTTCCTGCATCACCATTTCAGCACCCGTATCATGTTCTTGATTTTGTCGAAGAGGCCCCATCCGTCGCGGCCGCCCTGCGCCTCGCGCAGCGCCATGAGCTTGTGGAAGGCGCGCATGAGGCCCGCCACGGCGATGTTGCGCGGGCTTTCCGCGACGCCCTCCGGCCAGGAGACGCGGTAGGCTTGCGCGACCTTGGCCTTGCGGCAGAAGACGCGGGCGGCCAGCTCCGTCGCGCGCGGGATGAGCGCGCCGCCGCCCGAAAGCAGTACCTCGTTGCCGATGAAGTCGAAGGCGCCAAGCTCCTCCAGGCGCTCCTTGACCAGTTCGAAGATCTCGTGGAGGCGGGCGTGGATGATCTGCTCCAGCATGTCGGCGCTTGTGTTCCGGTAGACGGGGACCCCCTCGGGGCCATGGCTGACGAGGTCGACGATCCGGTTGTTGCCGTCGCCATTCGGGATGGCGGTCAGCTTTAGCGTGTTCATCTCGTTCAGGATGCGCCGCGCGGTCCCCATGTCCACGTCCATGACGATGGAGATGTCGTTGGCGATGTTGTCGCAGCCCACGAGCAGCTGTTCGCAGGCGACGTAGCCGGGGCCGGCGGGCATGACGATGCTGGTCACGCCGCCGCCGATGTCGATGACGAGGCCGAGGCACTCGTCGCTGTGGCTGGGGGGGAAGACGGCGCTGGCGATCGCGAGGGGCGCGTAGAGGACGGAGCGCACCTGCTGCCAGGGATAGCCGGTCTGGGTGACGACGCTGGCGAAACTCTGGAAGTTGCTGTCGTTGTAAGAGAAGTAGTAGGTCTCCAGTTCGGCCTGCACAGCGTAGAGGCCGGTGGCGGAGAAGACGATGCGGTCGCTGTCCAGGCGCATGAGGCGCTCGACGATGGTGTTCAGGACATGCTCGCTCTCCGTGTCGCGCGTCATCGCCTCCAGGCAGTTCTCACGGAAGAGCTTCTCCTGAAGTTCGCCGCTGATGGGCTCGTTGGAAGGGACCTCCACCTTGCGGCGCAGGATCTGGGGGCGGATGAAGCCGCCTGACAGGAGCAGCGCCGTCTGCCGCGGGAACTCCCTGAGGCCCGCTGCCAGACGCGCCTCCTCCATCGCCTGCGCCAGCTGCTCGGAGACGATGGCGGGATTCGTCGGCTCCCCGCGAAGCATCTTCAGCGACGGACGCGTCGCCAGCGCCTGGATCTCAAGCGTGTCGTCCTCCCTTACGGTGCCGATGGCCACCTTGATGGCTCCGGTTCCGATTTCTATGCAGCTGTATGGTTCGATGCGTGGTTTCATGAACTCCCCCGTGCCCTGCCTCCGGCCGCGCAGTGACGCGGCAACCACAAGAATATAATATCACTTCGGGCGCGCATGAGCGTACGCGCGAAATACGGCACGCTCCCGCCACTGGAGTGGGGAAGTGCGTGGCGACAGCGCCCCGCCGTCAATGAGCAGTAGGATGGCTCCAGCCGACGGAGGCAGCTGGGAGTCGATTTCGTCGCCAACAAGGGCTCGAAGTGGTACTACATCCAGTCGGCCTACATGATTCCGGACGAGGCGAAGCGCGAACAGGAAATCCGCCCCCTGCGGA
>CACZQQ010000288.1 GCA_902783355.1 uncultured bacterium | reverse complement strand
CGCTTCCTCCACCACTACCGCTTCCCCGTCCACGACCACTGCCGGAAGAACCTGAACTGGTCCGACGCGCAGGTGCTCCTGCGCTTCATGCTCCTGCAGGCGCTCATCATGCCCGTGGTCATCATCGTCATCATCAAGCTGCGCTGACGGCATGCAAATCAACATCACCCATCTGACGCGCCGCTACGGCAAGGTGACCGCAATCGACGACCTGACCGTCTCGCTGCAGGCGGGCCGCATCACGGGCCTCGTCGGCCCCAACGGCGCCGGCAAGTCGACCCTCCTGCGCCTCATGGCCGGACGGGAGGACGCCGACAGCGGCGACATCACCTACGACGGCATCTCCGTCATGACCCATCCGGAGGAGCTGCTGCCCAAAATCGGCCTCATGCCCGACTCGCTGCCGGAGGCCTGCAAGGAGCGCGTCATCGACTATCTCGACTTCTACGCGCGCGCCGGCAACCTGAAGGGGGAGGCCCGCCTGGAGCGCGAAGACGCCATCATGGAATTCACGCAGGCGCAGGAGCTCCAGACGCGCCGCCTGAACGAGCTGTCCAAAGGCATGAAGCAGCGGATCTCACTCGCGCGCGTCCTCATGACCTCGCCGGACGTGCTGCTGCTGGACGAACCCGCCGCCGGCCTCGACCCGAGGGCGCGCATCGACCTGCGCAACGACCTCCGCAAGCTGGCCGAACGCCACATCACCATCGTCATCAGCAGCCATATCCTCGCCGACCTGGAGGACATCTGCGACGACCTCGTCATCCTGGAAAAGGGGCGCCTCTGCCGCCATGGCTCCGTGGGCGAACTGGAGCAGGCCGCGCCGCCGCAGGAGACCGCCGCCGACAGCGCCCCCGCAGACGCGACAATCGCCCTGCAGTTCGCGCAGCTCGACCAGGCGCTCCTCTCGCGCCTCGCCGCCCTGCCCGGCTACAAGAGCCTCAGGCACACGGGCCGCCGCGCCGTCGAGATCACCGTCGCGGATGTGGACGCCTTCATGGCGGCGCTCTTCGCCGCGGGCCTCCCCGTGACCGCCTTCAACCGCAACACGCGCTCCCTGGAGGATGTCTTCATCGAATCCACCACGGGCGCCGTGCAATAACGACGCAAGGAGGCCGACGACCATGCTGGACAGAAACTCCTCCGACAGGCTCAACCCCGTCTTCATGCGCCTCATGCGCGAACTCATGCGGACGCGCATCCTCCTGGGGATCTGCGCCCTGATGCTCCTCTTCTCGCTCTGCTTCGCCTACCTCTTCCTCTCCATGGTCCCCGAGGACACGGAGTTCCTGGGCGCCTTCGTCGCCTTCGCCATCCCGATCTGCCTCCTCTGCTGCGGCGGCAACGTCGTCGCCGCCATCCACCAGGCACGAAACGTGGACGGCATGGACCCCGGCCTGGGCACGACCCTCCCGCCGGGGCGCATCCTGGCGGGGCAGCTGCTGGCGCTTCTGGCGGCCTGCGCCGTCCCGCTGGCCTGCGCAATCCCCCTCGTCGCCCTCTGCAAATACCACGGCTGCATCAGCCTCACCGGCCTGGCCATCTCCGTCGCATGGGACTTTGTCATCCTGACCATCATCCTGGCGGCCTTGCAGTTCAACGCCATCGGCATGACGGCCGGCAAGAGCTTCTCGCCCCTGTGGCTTGCCCTCGCCGTCTTCCTCCTGCCTGCAATCGGCCTCATCTTCTTCCTGCCGGTCATCCTCAACAAGATATCGCAGGAAAGCGGGACCTCCCTCTATCTCTTCGCGCAGGCCTGGGCGGCCGCCAGCCTCATGGTCCTCTCGGGCGCCGTCATCTACGGCGCCAACCGCCCGCGCACGCTGGACAGCACGGTCACCTTCCACCTGACCCTCCTGGCCGTCTGGCTCCTCTCCCTGCCCGTCCTCCTCGTCTGCTACGTCCTCTATCCCAATTGGGGAGAGCACATCCACTCCCCCGTGACGGCATGGGGCGGCCTGACCACCCTCTTCGGCGGCGCCATGCTCTTCCTGGCCTCGCTCGAACCGCTCTCCCCCTCGCGGCGCCTCTGCGACTTCCTGCGGCGCGGCGCCAACCGCGCCCATTGGCTGACGCTCCCCTTCCAGGGCGGCGCCGTCCCCGGCTTCCTCCTCGGCCTCCTGCTCTGCCTCGTCGGCACCGCCGTCCTGGCCTGCCAGCAGCTCCCCGCCGATGAACAATTCCCCGCCCTCCACTTCGCCATCGCCGTATGCTACGGCCTCTTCTACACCGCGCTGGCGATGGGGCTGCGCCGCTGCTTCAAGCTGAGCGCCGGCGCCGCCTACGCCGCCTTCTTCGCCGTCGGCGCCCTGGCCACCCTGTGCGACGTCATCATCTCCATGGACGCGCCCGCGCACGCCTCCTCCCCCTTCGGCCTCGTCACGGGCGGCTACTTCATGGAGAAGGCCGAACTCGGCTACCCGAACTACCTCTTCCTGCTTGTCGGCCTGCTGGGGCTTTTCATCTTCATCTACTTCAACCTCAAACCATTCATCCGCGAGACGGCTGAAAGAAACTGATCCCATGACCACCTACGCCTTCCTCTGCATCTTCTTCTCCATCTTCCTCCACATCCTGTGGAACCTGCTGGCGAAGAAATACGACCCCTCCAGCGCCTTCTTCATGATGATGGCGGTCTTCCAGGCGCTCCTCTCGCTGCCATGGTTCATCTGGAACGGCCTGCGCCCGTGGGAGCTGCCGTGGCCCTTCTGGCGCTGCGTCCTCCTGAGCATCGCGGGCGAGGGCTTCTACATGGTCTCGCTGGCCAAGGGCTACCAGCGGGCCGACATGTCCCTCTTCTACCCCATGGTGCGCGCGCTGCCGGTCACCATGCTGGCCATCGGCAACGTCTTCCTGCCGCTCGGCAAGGCGCGCCCAAGCCTCGTCGCGCTCTGCGGCATGGTCCTGCTGACCGCCAGCTGCCTCATCATGACCCTGCCCGAAAAGGCCGCCAAGGCCGACGGCACGAAGAAGGGCCTCATGCCCTTCTCTATCTGGCTATGGCTCCTGATGGGCGTCATAGGCACATGCACCTACACGGTCATGGACGACACCGCCATCGTCAGCCTCAAGGAGTTCGGCCGCACATGGGGCATCAACGAGGCCATGTCCTACCTCTTCCTCATCGAAAGCGGCCTGATTGTCATCGGCGGCATCCTGACCGTCACGGAGCCCAGCGAGCGCAAGATCATCCGCACGCAGATGAAGTACCTCCACATCCACGCCCTGGCGGCCATCGGCAGCACGAGCTCCTACGCGCTGATCCTCCTCGCCTACGACCACGCCACGAGCAACGCCCTCGTCTTCGCCTTCCGACAGATCGGACTCCCCGTCAGCCTCCTGGCGGGCATGCTCTTCCTCCACGAAAAGGCGACTTGGCGCAAGATCGCCGGCATCCTCGGCATCGTCCTCGGCCTGGCCCTGACGCTATTCTAACTCCTTGCGATGCAAGATGTTAATATACAAAAGAGAACTCTCCTCCCGTATTTGATGGCCTTCCACTTCCTGGTGGACCTGCTCTGCGGCGCGGCGGTGCTCGGCCCGGCGGCGTCAGCCCTTCCAGCGGCACGGCTCGGCGCCCTTGTGGCCCTCTACAACAGCCTCGCCTTCTGCACGCAATGGCTGACGGGCCTCCTCTGCGACCGCCTGCGGCAGGACCGCTGCCTCCTCTTCGTCTCCTGCGGAACGCTTCTGGCGGGCGGCGCCCTCGCCCCCGCCGCCCCGTGGGCGGGGCCCCTCCTGCTCGGCCTCGGCAACAGCCTCTTCCACACGGCGGCGGGCCGCGAGGCCATCCGGCAGGCCGCACGGCGCGCGCCTGGCCGTTCATGGCCGCTGGGGGCCTTCGTCGCGCCTGGCGCGCTTGGCATCACGCTCGGCTGCCTCTTCCCTGCGCGGCTCTATCCCGTCGCCATGTGCGCGCTGATGCTACACACCACTACCTTCGCCCTTTTGCGCATTCCAACAATCCATGAAAATGCGCAACTATATGAAAATGAACATATTACATATTCCTATCTAAACGACATTGCCATTGTGCTCATCCTCTTCTGCGTACTGTGCCGCGCGGCGGCGGGCGGCGTGGGAAGCCGCCAGAACATCCTCCTGGCGGCAACCGGCGGCCTCGTCGTCATGGCGGGCAAGCTGGCGGGCGGCGCGGTGGCCGACCGGCTCGGACCTTGCCGCACGGGGCTTTTGGCGCTGGCCGGCGCATGGGCGCTTCTGACATGGGGCGCGGGAGATGCGGGCCTTGCGATGACGGCGCAGTTCGTCGCGAACCTAATGATGGCGGTGACGCTCTTCCTGCTGGTGTCGCTGCGGCCGCGCCAGCCGGGCCTCATGTTCGGCCTGGCCGCCACGGCTCTCTATCCGGGCGCGCTTTTGGCGCGGCTCTTCGGCCCCACCTGCCTCGGCGGCCTCTATGCGGCGGCGATTGCCTCCTTCGCGCTGGCATGCGCCCTGCGCGCGCCAAAGCGGCGAGCGTCAGGCTGACTGCGTCAATCCGATGGCGCCGTCCACAATCCTCCTTTCTGCATGATCATCCTTCTCGCCATAGCAGGCCTGCTGGGGCAGTTT
>CACZQQ010000287.1 GCA_902783355.1 uncultured bacterium | reverse complement strand
GCCAGGGGGATTTGGATTGGCCTTCCGCAGGCTGCGCGCCCTAACGGGCGCTTGCCAGCGGTTACGCAAGGTCGCGCACTGCGTGCGTTGCCGCTTCCGCCTTCGCGCTGCGCTACGGCAGGACAAGTCGCGGCTTATAATTACCTACCCTTATGGGGAACAGAGCCCCGCGCCGGCTCCGACGAGCATGGGTGGCCCATTCTCGCCGTCGCCGGGCTTCGGCTCAAGACATAACTTACAAGCGTATGATTTAGTCCCGTCCCACCTGTCCCACAAGTCCCATCTGTCCCACCTTCTTCGCCTTCAGCGCCAGAGCCCTTCCGCCAAGTCGCCCTTGCCAGCGAGGCCGTCTGCTGAAGGCGGCGGCGCGATATGGGACAAGTGGGACAAGTGGGACAGTCCCACCTCCTTCGCCTTCAGCGGCAGAGCCATTCCTTTGCCAGAGGGCCGTCTGCCGAAGGCGGCGATATAGAATGCGTGGGACGGAGTTACATAAAATCCAAAAACCGCATTATATTATGCACGACTGACAAACCAGAGCTTACCTTTCAGTGAAAGGCGGGTCTGCGAGGACCCGCCTTTTTTCGTCTAAAACCCCTCTTCAACAACCCAACCAACCGGGAGGAAGCCTTCCATGAGCTCCGAATCCAACATCGTCGTCAAGCAGATGATCGAATACATGGCCAAGCAGCGCGGCATCAGCAACGAGGAGATGGCCGAAATGCTGGTCAAGTGCCTCCGCGAGGCCGCCCGCAAGGCC
The DNA here is from genome assembly GCA_902783355.1 of uncultured bacterium. The sequence goes on along the minus strand of CACZQQ010000287.1, from coordinate 6,879 downwards.
ATCCAGACCTATCAGGACGTGGATGTGCAGATCAACCCGAAGTCGGGCGTCATCGAATGCTTCGCGCGCCTGAAGGTGGTCGAGCATGTGACGGACCCCTCCGCCGAAATCGACGTGAAGGTGGCGCGCACCAAGATCCCGAGCGCCAAGGCGACCCCCGTCAACGAGGACGGCACCGAAGGCGAGCCGGTCATCGTCTCGTGGCCCCTCAACGTGGAGAACTTCGGGCGCATCGCGGCCCAGGCCGCCAAGCAGGCCCTCACCACCGGCCTCCAGGCCGCCGAGAAGCGCCACGTGGTCAGCACCTACCGCGACCAGGAGGGGCAGCTCATCAACGGCACCGTCACCCGCAAGGACCGCAACGGCGTCTGGATCGACTTCGGCGACGCGGAGGGCCTCATGCCCTCCAAGGCCGGCATCCCCGGCGAACTCTATGAATCCGGCGACCAGATCACCGTCTATCTCAAGACGCTGAATGCGGACAAGCCCGGCCCCAGCCTCTACGTCTCCCGCTCCTGCCCCGAGTTCGTGCGGCGCCTCTTCGAGCGCGAGGTCAGCGAAATCGCGCAGGGGACGGTCGTCATCAAGGCCATCGCCCGCGAACCCGGCTACCGCAGCAAGATCGCCGTCTACAGCGAACAGCCCAACGTGGATCCCATGGGCGCCTGCGTCGGCCGCCGCGGCGACCGCGTCCGCTCCATCGTCAGCGAACTCGGCGGCGAAAAGGTCGACATCATCAACTGGAGCGACGACATCCGCGTCTATGTCGCCAACGCCCTCAAGCCCGCCAAGCTCTCCAAGATCGACGTGGACGAGGCGACGCACACGCTGAACATCAAGGTGGCGCCCGACCAGCTGTCGCTCTCCATCGGCAAGAAGGGGCAGAACGCGCGCCTGGCGGCCAAGCTCATCGGCTGGAAGATCAACATCGACAAGGAGGAGGCCGCGGCCGCCGACGCGGAGGCCGGCCAGTACGCCGACATGCAGGCGCAGATTCGCCAGGCCGTCGACCTCTTCGTCACGCAGTGCGGCGTCAGCGAGGAGGTCGCCATGGCCCTGGTCGGCAACGGCTACCACTCCATCGAGGGTCTCCGCGAGGCCACCGTGGAGGAGCTGGCCGACATCGACGGCATCGACGAGGCCACGGCCGCGCAGCTCTACGCGGCCGTCCGCCAGTAGCGGCGCCTCCTGCCGTCCGGGCGCGGCGCCGCGCCCGCTTCCGCCCTTCACTTCAACCTCAATTTGACATAACATCACACGGCTATGAGTGCAAAACTGCGCGTCTACGAACTGGCGGCCGAACTGGGCCTCACGAACAAGGAACTTCTGACCCTCCTCAAGAAGGAGGGCTTCGAGGTCAGGAGCCACTCCAGCACCCTGGAGGAGGAGGATGCGGACCTCATCCGCAAGTCCATCCTGAACGAGCGCAAGCAGGCGCAGGAGAAGGCGCGCGCGGCGGCGAAGCCCGCCAGCGTGCTGCCGATTCCGCAGGTGGTCATCCCGCCGCCTGCGGCCGCCCCGCAGGCCGCCGCCCAGGCGGAGACGGAAGGGGAGGGCGGCGACGACAAGGAAGTCCACCTGAAGACGCCTGTCACGGTGCGCGACCTGGCGAACGCGCTGGGCCTCAAGCCCAACGTCATCATCGTCCAGCTCATGGGGCTCAACATCTTCGCGGCCATCAACCAGGTGCTGGACACCGCCGTCGTGGAGAAGCTCTGCGAGCAGAACGGCAAGGTCTTCGTGCAGGAGCACCGCGAGAAGGGCAACCACCAGGTCTTCGAGCGCAAGGCCTCCGCCATCGCGGCGGCGGACGCGGCCCGCAACGGCCGCCCGCGCAAGAAGGTCGGCCGCCCGCCCGTGGTGGTCTTCATGGGCCATGTCGACCACGGCAAGACGACGCTGCAGGACTACATCCGCAAGACGAAGGTGGCGGCCGGCGAGGCCGGCGGCATCACGCAGGCCATCGGCGCCTCCGTCGCGCAGTACGGCGACCAGACCATCACCTTCCTTGACACGCCCGGACACGCCGCCTTCACCGCCATGCGCGCCCGCGGCGCCAACGCCACCGACATAGCGGTGCTGGTCATCGCCGCGCAGGAGGGCGTCATGCCGCAGACCATCGAGGCCATCCACCACGCGCAGGCCGCCAACGTCCCCATCATCGTCGCGGTGACCAAGATGGACCTGCCGGGCGCCGACGTGGACCGCATCTACCGCGAGCTGCAGGAGATTGGCGTGCAGCCCGAGGCGTGGGGCGGCCAGGTCGCCGTGATTCCGCTTTCAGGCGTCACGGGCGAGGGCGTCGACGACCTGCTGGAGCGCATCATCCTGGAGGCCGAAATGCTTGAGCTCAACGCCGACATCGAGGCGCCCTTCGAGGGGCTCGTCATCGAGGCGCAGAAGGAGACCGGCATGGGGCCGACCGCGAACATCCTCGTGCGCAACGGCACCCTCCACCAGAACGACTGGTTCAGTTGCGGCGTCACCTACGGCAAGGCGCGCGCCCTGCTCGACACCCACGGGAAGCGCCTCGCCCGCGCGACCCCCTCGACCCCTGTCAAGCTGACCGGCTTCTCCGGCGTCCCCGAGGCCGGCGAGAAGATCGTGTGGCAGCCGGACGAGAAGACCGCGATGGCGGTCGCCAACGAGGAGCTGGAGAAGCGCCGCGCCGAGGAGCTGGCGCCGCGCCGCGCCGTCAGCCTGGACGACATCAACGCGCTCTTCCAGGCGGGCAGCAAGGCCGCCACCATCCCCGAGCTCAACCTCATCCTGAAAACCGACGTGCGCGGCTCGCTGGAGGCCATCACCGACGCCGTCAACGCCATCAAGTCCAACAAGATCACCGCCAAGATCATCCACGGCGGCGTGGGCGAGATCACGGAGAACGACGTCATCCTCGCGGCCGCCTCGAAGGCCATCATCGTCGGCTTCCACGTGCGCGTCATGCCCGGCGTCAACCGCGTCTCCAAGCAACGCGGCGTCGAAGTCCGCCTCTACTCCATCATCTACGACCTGTTGGACGACCTGCAGGACGCCATGCGCGGCCGCCTGACTCCCGAGACCAAGGAGGTCCAGCTGGGCGACGCCGAAATCATCCAGATCTTCAACATCTCGAAGGCCGGCAAGATCTGCGGCTGCCGCGTGAACAACGGCTCCGTCAAGGTCAACCTGAAGGCGAAGGTCTACCGCGACAAGGAGCTCATCTACTCCGGCATGGTCGCCTCCCTGAAGCACTTCAAGGAGGACGTCAAGGAGATGAAGGCGGGGCAGGAGTGCGGCATCCGTCTCGACAACTTCGAGGACTTCGAGGTTGGCGACCGTATTCAAGTCTTTGCAGTGCAACAAGTTGCGCCTGAACTGTAGGAATCCATGTCTGTCAATAGAATCCAACGGCTCAATGTCCTCCTCCAGCGCGAGCTGGGGGAGATCTTCGAGGTCTACATCCGGCCGCAGGTGCCCGGCGCCCTTGTGACGGTGACGGGCGTCGAGGTCGCCCCGAACCTCCGCAACGCCAACGTCTTCGTCAGCGTCTACGGCGCGAAGGGCGCGCCTGCGAAGGCCATGGAGGCCCTCCAGCGCAAGCGCCATCTCATCCAGGCCGACGTCGCCCGACGCGTCATCATGAAATATACGCCCGTCCTCAACTTCAAGCTGGACGACACCGCCGAGCGCGCCGACCGCGTCGAGAAGATATTGATGGAGCTCAACCTCCCCGAGGAGACGCCTGCGGCCGATGCATCAGCCGAACCGCCGCCGCAGGAATAGGCGCGGCGTGCTCTGTTTTACCACGGAATACACAGAACAACATTGAACAATCTGTGTATTCCGTGTAATCCGTGGTTAAAAAGTAATTATTCCAGCAGGCCGGGGGCATTGAGGACGTAGGCGCGGATGGCGACTTGGAACTCGCGCGGGTCGAAGACCGTTTGCAGGCGCAACTCATGGCGGTGCGTCCAGTCGAAGAGCGCCTCGGCGTGGGGCTTGGCCGCCGTCCTGCCTTGCAGCCAGAGAACTTCTATCATCTTGGCCAGCAACATATTGCATTCTATATGCAACGCCAGGAGCTCCCAACTTTCGCGCCAGCAGGGAGTCGTTGATTGGCGCCCCTCCGCCAGCGCCGTCTGGACCTCTTCGGCGGCGGCCGTGAACTCCTGCACGAGCGTGCGTGCGACGGCCTGCCGTTTCTCCAGCGGCGCCTGCCGTCGCAGCAGCGGCGGATGGAAGAGGACGGAGCAGCGCTGGAAGTAGCGCCGCGCGGCGGCGGCCAGGGCGTCCGGGCCATAGGCGTCGCGGAAGAAGCCGTCGGCGATCTCCTCGAAGGTCAGGCGCGGGTTCCAGAGGGTGCGCGCCATGGCGACCAGCCCCAGGCCGTGGGGGAAGAAGGAGCGGTGGACGAGGCAGGCGATGAATCCGTCCATGCCCAGGGCGCCGAGGTTGCGGCAGTCCTCCTGGAGGACCTTTGCGATGAGACAGTAGCCTGGATCGCGGTAGTGCGCCCACATGTAGTGGTAGTCGAAGTCGACGATGGGGCCGTGGAAGCAGCGCCGCCATTCCCGCAGCATCGCCACATTGACGTCGTTCTCCTCCGGCGCCTCCAGCGCGCCCAATGCATATTCGGGCAGTTTGACCTCCTCCGTGCCGGCGGTGGGCAGCGGCATGGAGAAGCGCCGCGTGATGGGCGCGAACATCAGGATGAAGCGGCCGTTTTCGTGGAGGCGGGCGGTCTGCGGCGCCCACAGCGTGTCGCGGTAGGCCAGCAGCATGACGCGGGCCGGCGACCCCATCGCCGTCAGGCGGTCGTCGATGGCGTTGCACATGTCCACATACCAGTCGCTCAGGCGCCGCTGGCGGCACTTTTCGCATTCGCAGCTGTGGTTGGATTCGTCGCTCAGCCAGAAGTGGATGACATCGACCTCGGGGTGCTGGCGGGCGTAGTCCGCCACGGCGTCGACCAGCAGGCGTCGGACCTCCGGATTGCTGTAGCAGAGGTTGGTCTGCAGCGGCGAAAGCCAGATGTCGCGCTTGCCGCCGATCATGGCCATGAGCGCCTTCTGCGCGTCGGGAACGGGCTGCTTGGCGGCGTCCCACCCCTCCACGGGGATGCCCAGCGGCTCGCAGGTCCAGCCGTGGCCCACGCGATGGAAGTCGAGGCCGCGGCGCTTCACTTCGGCCTCGATGGCCGCGTTGCAGGCGTCGATATCGCAGAACCCCTTGGGCAGCAGTGGATTGTCAGGATGCTCGTACCAGTTGCGGAAGAAGTAGGTGGAGCGTCGGAACTGCATGAAATAGCCGTTCATGCCCAGGCGCGTCTGCCACTCGAGCATCTCCAGCACATGCTCCACGGAGACGCCGCCGTCGAGGCTGACCACGCGGCAGGGATAGCCCGCCGCGTCCTCAAGATGCACGGAGGGAAGCGCATTGGCGGCCAGGCGCGGCACCAGCTCGCCGTCCTTGCCTGGCCGAATCCAACGGAAGCCAAGCTCCCGCAGCAGTCTGCAGGCGCCGAAGAGCACCGAGCGCGGATTGCTGCCGACGATGCGGTCGCCGTCCGCCCAGTCCACGTCGATGCGGTAGGCGTCGGCTCTGTCGGCGCCGCCGATGGCTTCGTCCACCGAGAGGGCGATCGTCGTCCTGTCGGCGAAGGCGCTGTCGCCTGTGGCCAAGGCCAGGCCGCGTATCAACTCGTTGCGCGCCAAAGTGATGGTTGGATTGGTGGCGTCGCTGGCGCTCCTCGAAGGTTCCATTGTTATCTAACTTTTTGAAAATCAACAAGTTACATGATTGTATAGCCGCCATCCAGCACGATTTCCTGTCCGACCATGAAATCGGAGGCCTCGGAGGCGAGATAGACCACGGCGCCCTGGTGGTCGGCGGGCGAGCCGTAGCGGTCAATCGGCGCCGTGCGGAAGAAGACGTCGACCACTTCGGGGAAGAGGTCGGCCACCTTGGTCACGCCTGGGGAGATGCAGTTGACGCGGATGCCGTGGCGGATCAGCTCGGCGGCGGCGGCGCGGGTCATGTGGATGACGGCGGCCTTGGAGACGCTGTAGGGCAGCTGCGGGTCGGGCCAGATGACGTGGCCGCAGATGCTGCCTGTGATGATGATCTTGCCGTAGCCGTTGGGGATCATCGCGCGCGCCTCCGCCCGCAGGCAGTTCCAGTTGCCGTTCAGGTTGACGTCGAACTGCCGCTTCCACTCCTCAGGCGTGACATCCAGCAACCCCTTGATGGGGATGGAGATGCCGGCGTTGTTGACCGCGATGTCCAGACGGCCGAACGCGCCGACGACCTGGGCGACCATGGCGTCCACGGCCGCCGCGTCGGCGATGTTGCAGGCGACCGAAAGGGTTTTGCGTCCAGTGGCTTGGGCGATTTCCTCGGCGGCCTTGGCGGCATTGTCCGCCAGTACGTCGACGACGGCCACGTCGGCGCCGGCCTCCGCCAGCGCCAGCGCCAGTGCGCGGCCGATGCCGCGGCCCGCGCCCGTGACCAGTGCCTTCTTGCCATCCAGCTTGAAGCGGTCCAGAATCATGGTGAAGCTCCTTGTTCCTTGATGAGGGCAATGTGACCTGTGGGAAACGCTGTACAATATAATATTGTACCAACGGGCAGGCCGCCGCAGGGCGGGCCTTCTCGGTCGCGCAGAGCGCGACCCTCCCGTGGGACGGATGGGACCTGTGGGACAGGTGGGTGCGATGGGCCTCTTTTTGTAGTCATCAATCCAAAAAGAGAGGGTTTGCGCTTGAAATCCGGCGGAAGGTCATTATGTTATGACCTGTTACGGAAAAAAGGTAGGTTACCCAAGTGGCCAACGGGGGCAGACTGTAAATCTGCTAGCTATGCTTTCCGTGGTTCGAATCCACGACCTACCACCATCTT
>CACZQQ010000286.1 GCA_902783355.1 uncultured bacterium | reverse complement strand
GCGGTGGCGCCCTCGCTCACGGCCGCGGCCGCGGGCGAGGCCGTGCGGCGGCCCGTGCCCTCCGCCTCCCGCGTCTCCGCAGGCGCCTCCGCATAGCCCTCGAAGGAGAAGTTGTCCGCCATGTAGACGCACCACTGGCTGTCCTGGCGCGCGTCCTGCCCGTCGGATTCGGGCAGCAGCTTCTGCCAGGCGGCGATGCTGCTGAGGAACTGGTTGCAGCGGGAGCTCAGCTCGACCAGGGGCAGCAGGCGCAGCTGCTGGTACTCCAGGTCGCGGTAGGCCGCCTCTATCTGCGGGACAAGCTCCGAGATGGCGTTGAGCTCGGCCTCCCGCTGGCGGAGCACCTCGCGCCTGTGGTAGATGTTATAGGAGAAGGTGATGGCCTGGAAGAGCAGCGCGGCCACCAGCAGCACGTAGAAGACCACGAAATAGGGGAAGAGGCTCATCTTGTGCTGCTGCCAGACAAGCAGTTCCGGCAGGATGGTGATGTGGATGACGGCCGCGTCCAGCGCCTGCACCGCCAGCCCGTAGGCCACGGTCAGCGCGGGGAAGACGCCGTCGGCCTCGGCCCCGCAGTAGCATTCCTGCGGACAGGCGGAGGCCGGCACGCCGAAGATGCGCACCTCGCAGGCCACCGCCCGCTTGACATGCTCCGCCGCCAGGGCAAGCTCGCCGTAGCCGCCGGTCACCCAGAGGGCCTCCAGCTGGCTGGCGCCGCCTGTCGCGGCCGCCATGACGCCGGGCGACTCCTGCCGCCAGCGGGCCGCCATGGCCGGGACCTCCGTGGCCACGAGGCGCCCCACCGACGAGGGGCTCGCGTCCCCCGTAAGAGGCAGGGAGGAGAGCTGCGAGAGGCGCCCCCGGTACACCAGGGCGATCGTCAGGCACTCCGGCGCGATGTCGACCAGCGCCTGCAGGCCGCCCGCCGTCTCGGTCTCCAAGACGCGGAAGGCGTTGTAGAGGGCCATGCCGGCCGCCGTGAGCTGCGACGGGCGGAGGCCCAGGTCGCCCAGATGCTGCAGGCGCTCTTCGACGCGGCGGGCGCGGCTGACCGCCAGGATGATGGGAATCGTGTCGCCGTCCTCGTCCTCCAGCGCATGGTAGTCGCTCAGGAGGCGCTCCTCCGTCAGCCCGCAGAGCTGGCGGGTCTGGTACTCCACCATGCGGTTGAGCTTCTGGCGGCTGCGGGTCTGGGGGAACTCCGTGATGAGGGTGTTGACGTCGGCCTGCGGGAGGCTGCAGCAGGCGGGAAGCCCCGTGAAGGCGTGCTCCCTCAGCCACTCCTGGGCGGCCTGGCGGAACTCCTGCTCCGTCAGAAGCCCGTCATGCTGCATGGACAGCAGCCCGGCCCGCTCGACGCGCAGGCCGTAGCGGCCGCGCGTCAGCTGCAAGGCGGCCAGCTGGCTGGAACCGACGGCGGCGCCGACGGCGCTTGAATGATGGCGGAAGGGGCTTGGCATGGACGGGCGGTGCTGCTATTTCTTCTCCTCCGGAGCGTCGCCCTTGTCGAAATTGACTTCGACGGAGGGGGCCTCGGAGAGGTCGACCGGCTCTTCGTCCTCCAGGGGGGACAGCGGCGTCAAGTCATCCGCGGAGAGCGTCAGTTCGGGCGTGTAGACGACATATTCGCCCTTGTCGTTCATGATGGTGGCGGTCACGAAGATGAGGAGATTGGTGGGCGTCATGCGCTCCTCCGTGTGGCGGAAGAACGCGCCGATGAGGGGGATGTCCCCCAGGATGGGAATCTGCTTGACGACGGTCCTCTTCAGGTTCTCCACCATGCCGCCCAGGATGACGGTCTCGCCGCTGCGAATGGAGACTGAGGTCGAGATGCCCTGTTCGTGGATGCGCGGCAGGAGGACGCTGCTGTTGTAGGTGGTGGTCGTCTTGCCGTCGGTGGTGGTCTGGGTGGCGGCGTAGTCCTCCCAGTCGATGAACTCGATGATTTCGGGCTTGAGGCCCAGGAGGATGTTCTGGGCGTCGTGGCCGACGCTGACGGTGGCGTCGAAGGTGATGCCCAGCTGCACGCTGGTGGGCTTGCCCTTGGGCACGAGGATCTGGTCGTTGCCCTGGTCGCCGCGGTTCACAGTCTGCAGCCCGTATTCCTCGAAATAGTAGCGCTTGTCGCCCTTGCGGATACGGCCCGTGCGGTTGTTCAGGACGGTCAGCCGCGGCGCCGAAAGCGTCACCGCGCTGCTCTTGTTCTGGATGGCGCTGATGAGCATGTCGAAGCTGCGGTGCCCCAAAACGCCGCTGACGGTGAAGGAGCCGACGCCCTCCTCGTTGCCTGTCTTGAGGGCGCCCAGCTGCGTGAAGAAGTCGGAGATGTTCGCCCTGCCATCCTGCGTGAGGTCCAGATTGGCGGCAACCTTGCCGCCATTGCCTCGCGTCAGTTCCACGCCTACGTCGTAGAGGTCGCTCTCGCTGACAGTCAGGAACCGCGCCTCGATGACCACCTGGTAGGGAGGCCTGTCCAGTTCCTCGACGAGGCTGATGACCTCGCGGAGGTTTTCACGCGTGTCCTTGAGGATGAGGAGGTTGCGGTTCGGGAAGTAGTTGAAGCTGCCGCCCGTGGGGCTGTCCTTGAAGAAGGCCTCCAGGGCGGTCACCAGGTCCTTGTCCTCGTCCGCGCCGGAGGTGAAGGAGGTCTTGCCGCTGACGCCGATGCCCTCGGGGACCTTCGGGATGCTGCCGTACCTCAGATGGAGGACGCGGGTCTCCAGCTTCAGGCCGTTGGAGGCCTTCGGCGCCACCGTCACCCAGATCAGGGATTCCGTGATGTTGAAGGCGACCCCCAGGTTGCGCGAGATGTAGGAGAAGACCTCGTGGAGCGGGACGTCCTTGAAGTTGCAGGAGAAGGTCTTGTCCTTCACCACGTCGTCGCTGAAGATGATGTTCAGCGGGTCCGCGAAGTTCACGTCGTCGATCTCGCGCAGCTTCATGGCCAGGTCGGACAGCTGCATGTTGCTGACCTTCATGGTCACCTTCTGCGAGAGCAGCTTCTCGATGGGCCCCTGGGGCGGCTGGAAGTCCTCCAGGTCGGGCGTAATGGAGACGCTGGTGGCGTAGGTGTAGGGCAGCTTGAGGCGCTCGGAGACCTCGTTGAGGGCGCGGCGCTGGTCGATGTCCAGCGCCGTCTCCTGCCCGCCCATCTCCCGCGAGAGGCTGACAAGCCGCTTCATGTCGTCAAGCTCCGCCTGGTATTCGGTCAGGGAGGACATGGTCGCCAGGACCTCCTCCGCCTGAGAGAACCTGCGGTTGCTGATGAGCTTGCGGATGAGCGCGAAACGGCGCATCACCTCGTCCCGCAGGGCGCGCTCCCGCTTTTCGCGCTCCAGCTTGGCGGCCTGGGCGGCGTTGCGGGATTCAAGCATGTCGTCCAGCTGGGCGCGGGCGGTCAGCTGCGCGCAGGACGACGCCAACAGCATCGCCGCGGCCAGCACGGCCGCCATCCAAATCTGCCTGGTTCTCTGCTTCAAGGGAAATCCTCCGTCGGGGGGGCTTGTTTTGTCAGTGGTGGCGGTTGCGCTTCTTGCTGGCCTGGGCCATCTTGCGCCGTGCGTCCTTCTTGGCCTGCTCGCGGGCGCGGCTGGCCGCCTGCTGGTGCGGGATGCCGTTGCTGGCGTAGTTGGCGGCGGGCGCGTTGGGCGCCCCCATGCCTCCCATCATCTGCGCCATCTGCGCCATGCCGCCGCCGCCGAAGAGGCTGCCGAACATCGACTGGGCGCCGCCCTGGCTCATCTGCGACATCATGCCGCGCATGTTCATGAAGAGCTTGATCTGCTCGGTGACCTCCTGGGGCGTGCTGCCGCTGCCCTTGGCGATGCGGGCGCGCCGGCTGGCGTTGATGGCCTCCGGCACGCGCCGCTCCATGGGGGTCATGGAGTGGATGATGCCTTCCGTATGCTTGAAGACCTTGTCGTCGATCCCGCCGATGGCCTTTCCCAGATCCCCCATGCCGGGCAGGTACTTGAGCAGCGACATGAGGCCGCCCATCCTGCGGATGCGGTTCATCTGGTTGAGGAAGTCCTCGAAGTCGAAGGTGGCGTTGCGCATCTTCTCCTCAAGCGCCTTCGCCTCCTCCTCGCGGATCTCCTCCTGCGCGCGCTCCACCAGCGTGAGCACGTCGCCCATGCCCAGGATGCGGGAGGCCATGCGGTCCGGATAGAAGCCCTCCAGGTCCATGGGCTGCTCGCCCACGGTGATGAACTTGATGGGCTTGCCCGTCACCTGCCGCATCGAAAGCGCCGCGCCGCCGCGAGCGTCGCCGTCCAGCTTCGTCAGGATGATGCCGGTCACGTCCAGCGCCTGGTCGAAATGCGTCGCCACCGAGACCGCCTCCTGGCCCAGCGCCGCGTCCGCCACCAGAAGGATCTCCTGGGGCCTGACGGCCGCCTTCACCTGGACAAGCTCCTGCACGAGGGTCTCGTCTATCTGCAGGCGTCCGGCCGTGTCCAGAAGGACGACCTGGCAGTTCTTGCGGGCGGCCTCGGCGACCGCGGCGCTGGCGACCGCCACCACGTCCTTCGTGGCGCGGTCGGCGTAGACCGGCATGGAGAGGGACTGCCCCAGCACCTCCAGCTGGTCGATGGCGGCGGGGCGCTGCAGGTCGCAGGCCGCCAGAAGCGAACGCTTCTTGAGCTTCTTCTGCAGATAGAGCGCCAGCTTGGCGGTGGTGGTCGTCTTGCCGCTGCCGTGGAGGCCGCAGAGCATGATGACGGCGGGCTGCCCGGGCGCCGGCGCCTCCAGGTTGAGCGGAGCGGCCTCCTCGCCCATGTAGGCGACCAGCTTGTCGAAGACAATCTTGACGGCCTGCTGTCCCGCCGTGACGCTCTTGAGGACGTCCTGGCCCAGGCACGCCTCCTTGACCTCTTCAATGAAGCGGTCCACCACCTGGTGGTTCACATCGGCGGAGAGGAGCGCGGTGCGGACCTCGCCCATGGCCTCCGCCATGTTGGATTCGGTGATCTGGGCGTTGCCGGTCAGCTTGCGGAACGCGGCGTGGAGCTTGTCGGTCAGGGATTCAAACATAAGTGCTTTGTATTCAGAGAGTTATGCTTCATAGAGCGCCGCGCCGTCGGCGGCCGCGCAGATCATGACCTGCGCGCTGATGCCGCGCTTGGCCTTGTAGGCCTCCGCCAGCAGCCGCGCATATTCCTGCGCCGCCTCTTCACGGACCAGATGGACGCTGATGCCGCCGAAGCCGCCCCCGGAGATGCGGGCGCCCAGGAAGCCCGGCAGGGCGCTCCCCAGAGCCACGAGGTCGTCGATCTCCTCGCAGCTGTTCTCGAAATTCTCGATGCTGGAGCGGTGCGAGAGGCTCATCAGGCGCCCGAAGGCGGCGATGTCGCCGGCCCTGAGCGCTTCGACGCCGCGCGCCACGCGGTCGATTTCGCCAACGACATGGCTGGCACGGCGGAAGCAGACGGGATCCAGGGAGGCGCGGGCGGCCTCAAGCATCTGGGGCGTCACGTCCCGCAGCGCGGGGACCTTGAGGGCGCGGGCGACCGCCTCGCAGGCCTGGCGGCGCTCGTTGTATTCGTTGGTCAGGTTGTGCTTGACCATGGAGTTGGCCACCACGAAGACGCTGCCGGACGGCATGGGGACGTTGGCCACTTCGCAGGTGCGGAAGTCGGAGTAGATGAGCTGCCCCGCGCGGCCCTTCAGCGAACTGAACTGGTCCAGGAGCCCCGTCTGCGCGCCCACGTAGTGGTTCTCGCAGCCCTGCCCCACCTTCGCCAGCTGGAGCCACCCGAGCCCGGCCCCCGACAGCTCGTTGAGCACCAAGACCATCGCCATTTCCAGCGCGGCGGAGGAGCTCATGCCGGCGGAGAGCGGCACGCTGCCCAGCAGCACCGCGTCGAAGGCGGGGACGACATGGCCCAGCTCGTTCAGCTCGCTGACAAGCCCCTTGATGTAGTTGGCCCAGTCGCCCTTGTGCTTGTCGTCCAGCGTGTCCAGGCGGAATTCGCGGCCGGAGTCGACGTTGAGGTCGTAGAGGCGGCACGTCATGGCGTCGACGCCGTCCCCCGCGCGGCGCGGCGCGGCGGCGATGCACATCTGCCGGTCGACCGCCACGCTCAGGACGGTGCCCTGGTTGTAGTCGGTGTGGTTGCCGAGGATCTCCAGGCGCCCGGGCGCGCGGCTGAGGAGGGTAGCGGGAGTGCCGAAATGCTTCTGGAAGCCAGCCTGGGCTTTGGCCAGCTGGGAATCGATTTCAGGTCGGAATTTCATGGGGCGTATGGAATTGCTTTCAAGGGGACGGAAGGGCGGCGGCAAAGGCGCCGCGGATTCGGCAGAGGATTCTCTGTAATATAACGCCGCGTTTGCGCTTTTTTACTATAAAACGCGCGATAACGCGCGCGAATTGTGATTGCGCCATGAAAAAGCGCATTGCACGCGCGGATTGCGTGTGCGCGCGGGAGATGGCCGCCACGGCCTACCTTTCCGGCTTTCGCGGCATGAGCGCCTCGACAACCTGGAGGCGGCAGCTGTCGCAATAGGCGATGAAGCTGTCCGAAATGCGCTTTTCCAGGTCGGCCTGCGGCGGCATGACTGAGAGCATGGCCATCAGGTTGCAGAAATGCGTCCTCATGCGCCTCTCGAAGTCGGAGGCCCCCTGGCCCGGCTGCATGCCCCCCTCGCGCAGACTCCGCGCGTGCAGCTGGCTGTCAAGCTCCCCCGCCAGGAACATCTTGACTGCCTGGATATTGTGGAAGCGACAGACGGTGACCTTGCCTGTCTCCCATTTGCGGTAGGTGGAGGGGCTCACGCCCAGAACCCGGCAGAGCTGCCCGATGGTAATGCGGCATTGCTCCCGTTTCTCCCGAAGCCTCCTCCGAAGGGCGTCGTCAAAACATCCGTCGAAGCATTCCTTCCGTCTCGCCAGGTCTTCAAGTATGCCCATCTTGCCTTGCCTCACATGAAAAAAATGCGCTTGTCGATGATCGACCCCGCTGCAGGGTTTATTTCACTAAGTTGAGAAGGGGCAACAAAACAAGGCGGGGCCGCCCCGGCACGGGAAACGGGCTTCGCCGGGGCCTCCCGCCCGTGGGCGCCTTTGAGGGGCGCCCACAGACCGCGCGGGCGAGGCTATGCCTGCGATGCGGCGGTCTGCGTGCCGACGAGGCTCTTCAGGGCGAAGAGCGCGCCGATCATGAGAAGAAGCGTAATCGGGAAGGCGACAAACCAATTCGGGCAGAGGCCCGCGATGATGAAGCCAACGCAGGAGACTGCCGCCACCGTGATGGCGTAGGGCATCTGCGTCGCGACATGGTTGATGTGCTCGCAGCGGGCGCCAGCGGAGGACATGATGGTGGTGTCGGAGATGGGGGAGCAGTGGTCGCCGCAGACGGCGCCGGCCAGGCAGGCGGACATGCCGATGTACAGCAGCGGAGAGGTCGCGGGGAAGAGGGCTGTCACGATGGGGATGAGAATGCCGAAGGTGCCCCACGAAGTGCCCGTCGCGAAGGAGAGGAAGCAGGCCACCAGGAAGATGGCCGCCGGCAGGAACTTGCCCATTTCGGCGGCGTGGCTCTCCATGACGCCAGCGATGAACTGCTTGCACTCGAGCGCGCCGGTCATGTTCTTCAAAGAGGCCGCCATCGTCAGGATGAGGATGGCGGGGACCATCGCGTTGAAGCCGGCGGGGATGCACTTCATGGCCTCCTTGAAGGAGATGACTCGGCGCAGCACCAGATAGACGGTGGTCAGGATGAGGGCGATGATGCCGCCCCAGGGCAGGCCGATGGTCGCGTCCGTGTCGGCGAAGGCGCCGATGAAGTCAAGGCTGCTGTTGAAGCCGCCCACGTAGAGGAGCGCGTAGATGCAGATGACGATGAGCAGCAGGACGGGGATGAGGAGGTCGATGAAGCGCCCCTTGGCGTTCTCGACGGGGCGCGCGCCGTTGTCCACCTCGCCGCCGCTGGTGAAGAGGTCGCCCTTCTCGATGGCGTTCCTCTCATGGAGGGCCATCGGGCCGTAGTCGAAGCGCATCAGGGTGATGGCGATGATGAAGACGAAAGTCAGCAGGGAGTAGAAGTTGAAGGGGATGGCGCGGATGAAGAGCTGAAGGCCGTTGTAGCCGGTGCCGCTCGCATAGTCGGAGACGGCCGCCGCCCAGGAGGAGATGGGGGCGATCATGCAGATGGGCGCGGCGGTCGCGTCGATCAGGTAGGCCAGCTTGGCGCGGGAGATGCGCTTGGCGTCGGTGACGGGCTGCATCACGCTGCCCACCGTCAGGCAGTTGAAATAGTCGTCGATGAAGATGAGGACGCCCAGCAGGAAGGTGCACAGCGTGGCCCCGATGCGGGACTTGACATGGGTCTTGGCCCAGGCGCCGAAGGAGGCCGCGGCCCCCGTCCGGTTGATCAGCGCCACCATAATGCCTAGGATGACCAGGAAGATGAAGATGCCGGCGCTGTCGCTGACAGCCGCGATGAGACCGTCCTTCACGACGGCGTCGAAGGTGGTCAGCAGGTTGCCCTTGGCGAAGAGGAGGCCGCCGCTGAGGATGCCGATGAAGAGGGAGGAGTAGACCTCCTTGGTCAGGAGGGCCAGGCCGATGGCGATGACGGGGGGCAGCAGCGCCCAGTAGGTGCCGACGAAGGAGGAGCCGGCGGCGGCCTCTTCGGCGGCCTCCTGAGCCATGAGGGACGGGCAGGCGGCCAGGGCCGCCAGGGCGACAAGCGGGATCAGGGATGCGAAGCGACGGGTCTTCATCTTGTGTTTCTTTTGGGGTTGATTCATGCGGCGGGACACCCGGCCGCGGGGAAAAAGACAAAAGCAAAATCAAACACAATATAACCTAAAACCATGTCTTTGCAATGAAATAAGATGCTTTTTCCGCCGGAGAGGCCCATTTTTCCGCCTTTTTCCGCGGAATGGGCGCCACTTTCGCGATTCGCGGGATTCATATCGCTTTTTTCCAGACGCACTGCGGGCATCCGCTATAGTGAGGCGCTTTCCATCAACAGCCAATCCCATCTAAGGAGAAAGAAATGGTCGTCAAAATCGCCAGCGGCAGCATCCAGGGCATAGAAGTGGAGACCGTCGAGGTCGAGACGGACATCCAGCCGCGCCAGGAATCCCCCGACCCCGCTGCCAACGCGACCCGCTTCAGCATCATCGGGCTGCCGGACGCGGCCGTGCGCGAAAGCCGCGACCGCGTCCGCAGCGCCATGACCTGCAACGACTTGCGTTGGCCCTATGCCAACATCACCATC